>CAZGAI010000014.1:0-18301 GCA_964523175.1 uncultured Victivallales bacterium
GTACTTTACAGACGGGCTTTAATCAAGCCGGACATCGGAAAATTCAATCATAAATCTGAAATCTGAAATATTATGAATAGCTCAATTTACGAAAAGCTAAAGCAAATTTTAGCTGAAGCTGAAGAAATGCTGCTCTCAGCGAAAGTACCCGCGGATGTAGAGGACGTTAGGATCAGAGTTATTGGTCGTAAAGGAAGTATTACCGCTGCAAGTAAAGAACTGGGAAAACTTACAAAAGAAGAACGACCTGAGGCAGGGAAAGCACTAAATATTGCTAAAAATAAAATTTCCGCATTACTGACTGAAGCAGGTGATAGAGTTAATAACACTAACTTTACAGCAGTTGAAAGTGGAGTTGATGTTACACTGCCTGGACGCAAATGGGCCTTTGGCAAAAAACATCCAATTACTCAGACAATTGATGATTGCATTGATATTTTTAGAAGAATTGGATTTATTGTCGCTGATGGACCCAATATAGAGACAGTATATCACTGTTTTGATGCATTGAATTCTCCTGAGGATCATCCTTCAAGAGGATTAAGTGATACTTTTTATTTTTCAGACGGCAGACTGTTGAGAACACAGACTTCAACAGTACAGATACGTGTAATGGAAAATCAGGAACCCCCGGTTAGGATTGTGGCACCTGGTCCCTGCTTCAGGCCGGATAACCCCGATGCATCACATAGTGCTAACTTTCATCAGCTTGAAGGTCTATATATTGATAGGAATGTATCACTAGCAGATTTAAAAAGTACACTCCTATTTTTTGCGAAGGAACTTCTAGGGGATAAGGCACAAATCCGTTTTCGCCCTCACTACTTTCCGTTTACAGAGCCAAGCATTGAGTATGATTTTTCTTGTACAGCTTGTAATGGGAAAGGCTGCAGGGTATGTAAAAATTCTGGATGGTTGGAGATATCCGGTGCTGGCATGGTAGATCCGAATGTATTAAAAAATGTAGGTTATGATCCGAACCAATGGAGCGGTTTTGCCTGGGGAATGGGAGTAGAACGTATTGCTATGATACGGCACAGTATTAACGATATTAGATACTTTTATGATAATGATACTAGATTTCTAAGTCAGTTTTAATTATTATATCGAAAATGTTGCATGCATTAATAAAGTCCCTAACACTTATAACTTAACACCTAATACTTAAAACATAAAAATATGAAAATTACATATAATTGGTTAGAAAGATATATAGATGTTCCTTATACACCAGAGGAGCTTGTAGACAAACTTACAATGGCAGGAATTGAAGTTGAGGACGTATTCACTACTAATATCATTCCAGAAGGCGTTATAACAGTAGAAATTTTGGAGAGAAAACCCCATCCGAATGCTGACAAGTTATCAGTTTGCCGAGTAACTACCGGTGAAGAGGAACATCAAATTGTATGTGGTGCGCCTAATTGTGATGCTGGTCTAAAAACCGCATTAGCAACTGTAGGAACTATTTTTGCCAAGAAAACTACAGGAGAGAAATTTAAGATAAAAAAATCTAAACTTCGTGGTGTAGAATCCTTTGGGATGCTATGCAGTTCGACTGAACTTGGGATTAATGAAGACCATAGCGGTATTATGGAGTTTCCTAAAGATTCTCCTGTGGGGACACCTGTTTCAGAGTTGATAAAATCTGATACAGTATATGATTTGGAAATTACATCAAATCGACCTGACTGGCTCTCTGTTTTAGGGATAGTTAGAGCAATTCAGGCGCTGTCTGGAAATGCTATGAGGAACCTCGGTATTATTGTTCCTGAAACTAAGGAGGATGGAGATTATTCAAATTTAGTTGAAATTCAAGATTATGAACTTTGTCCGCGATACACAGGAAGAGTTGTTCGCGGGATTAAAGTAGGGGAAAGCCCTGACTGGATGAAAGAACTATTAACTTCAATAGGGCTGCGTCCGATTAATAATATTGTTGATATTTCAAACTTTGTACTGTTTGAAACTGGGCAGCCTCTCCATATCTTTGACCTGGATGAACTGGCGGAAAATCGTATAATTGTTCGCAGGGCTGAACAGAATGAAAAAATTATAGCCCTTGACGGAGTAGAATATAAGTTGTCCGATGAAAATTTAGTTATTGCAGATGCAGTAAAACCTGTCTGTATTGCCGGTGTTATGGGAGGCGAGCATAGCGGGGTTACTGAAAAAACCAGAAATATTCTTATTGAAAGTGCATATTTTAACCAGACTAATATCCGTAAGACATCAAGAGACTTAAATTTATCCTCAGATTCTTCTCACAGATTTGAACGTGGTATCGACGCTAATATGTTATGCATTGCAAGTGATAGAGCCGCAACGTTAATACTCAAATTTGCCGGTGGTACTCTCTGTTCAGAAATAGTAGATGTTAGAGATGATAGTAAAATACCAAAACCAAAAATAGTATTATGCTGTTTCGATAATATTAGAAAACTGCTTGGAATTGACATATCTAACAGTGAAATTATTAATATTTTTCAAAAATTGGGGCTTGGTGTTGACAATATAACTGAAGATAAATGTGAAGTTACTGCTACTTCATTCAGGCTTGATATCGAGCGAGAAGCGGACCTGGCTGAAGAAGTAGTAAGAATTTATGGGCTATCTAAAGTTCCTGTAGTAGAAATTAAAGCTTTGCCGGGTGGCTCAATAAAAAAGGATGCTTATGTTGCATTGTCTGCAGCGCGTGATGAACTGATTTCTCTTGGGCTTACAGAATGTATTAATTATTCATTAATTGACAAAAGAAATATACTGAAAAATTCACTCTTTAAAGAGGAAGATTTATTGGAAGTTATTAATCCAATAAGCTGTGACAGTTCCGTCATGCGCCCTTCTTTGTTTTTTGGAATATTAAAGAATATTGGAAGAAATATTTCACATAATATTCATGATCTGAAGTTGTTTGAAATTGGTACAGTATACTCTGCCGATACAACTGTATATCCTGAAGAGAGAAGAAACTGTTGTATTGCAATAACAGGCAGAAAACAACCTGAGCGTTACTCAGAAGAAAAAATAACAGGATATGATTTCTATGACATGAAAGGGTTTCTTGAGTCATGGATGGATATGAGAAAAATTCATAACTATTCAGTTAAAAAAACTGTAAATCCAGTTTTTAAATCCGGATTTGGGGCTGATTTTATTCTGAATGGTAAAGCGATTATTTCCTTTGGTGAAATTGCATCAGCTTTTACTGAAGATATTCGTTTAAAATATCCTGTATATTTTGCTTTAATTGAATTGGATGAAATTTTAAATACCCCGGAACCTTTTGTTGCATATAAGGCAGTTCCTCAATTTCCTGCAGTAACACGTGATGTTGCTGTTGTTGTTGAAGAGTCTCTTGAGAACAGTATTATTGTTGATTGTATTAAACATACAAAATGCAAAATACTGGAAAAAATAGAAATACTTGACATTTATCGTGGTGATTCTATTGGAGAAAATAAGAAGAGTATTGCATATACGCTGACTTTTAGAAATATGATAAAAACTTTAACAGATAAAGAAGTAAATAAAGCTCATGAAATGATAAGAGCTAAACTTCTAAAAGAACTGCCGTTGACGCTAAGGTGAATATTTTGGTTCCATTATTTAAGATGGAACCAAAATCAAACTACAAACAAATATCAGTAACAGAAAGTTTTTGATATCTTCTTACGCATCTTGCTTTCTCATACGCCAGAGTTTTGGCTGGCGGACAAAGTTTGAAAATTGATGTTTATTGTTTGGAATTTGATTTCCTGTTTGAATATTGGAAATTATTTGATATTTGATGCTTGTTGATTGTAATTCTACAATGTTTATAGACTTTTTGGTTCCGGCTTGTGTTACTGATATCTGAAATTTGGAAGACTGTTATCCGGTTTTGGACGTAGTGGCGTACCGTCTGGTTTAACAAGCAGAACTTTAGTAAAAATAAGCAGGTTGGTTTTATTAGCATCTTCTATTTCAGAACGGAAAAATCTTCCTATGAGAGGCACATTACCAAGTATTGGGATTCTATCATCAGTAGTAGAAGTGTCATCTTTTACTACTCCACCTAAAACGACTGTTTCGCCGTCATAGATCTTAAGGTGTGTTTGGATTGCCTGAATTTTGAATTTAGGCATTTTAATAACTGCTTCACTCGTAAATGTCACGCCATTAGTGACTTTAGAAACAAAATAGGTGTAATCTGTCCACCCTATAAATTTTTGTATTTGGGGCTCAAGTTCCAGATCAATCGTGTAACGGTCGGATGCAACGTACGGAGTTACAAAGAAGACAATACCATTTTCTGTGGGGTCTTTGAATTTTGGCGAGGGGGGTATGAATAAGGTTGTAACACCACTATTAGTAGTAGTAGCAGTGCTTACAGAACCTGTAGATGTTGATGTAAGAGTGGGTTTTGACCATTCGGTAGGGTAATATGTGTCTGTAGTCATTTTTATAGTAGCCTTTTGCCCGCTAAGAGTTGTGACTTTGGGTGCAGACAGAAGATTGATTTTTTCATTTTGATTCAGAGCATGTACAACTGCGTCAAGAGTGAGACCATCCGGCCCGTTATAATTAACGCCGAAAACTCTGTCATAATCCGGAGTTGGTGATGCTGCTGCACCATCGACAAGGGCGAAATTATTTATTTGATCATTGTTCTCCCAGGAGGTGGCTCTGCTAGTTGCATCGGGGTTGATATTGCTGGTCCTCCATTCAAATCCCAGTTCCTCAAAGTCTTTCTGCTCTATTTCAACAAATTTAGCGGCAATAGTTACTTGTGGTGCATTCTTATTAAGTTCAGTAAGGAGCTTTGATAATTTAGATATTTCAGTAGGTGTATTCCTGACAATAAGGCGACTTACTTTTGCGTCGTAAACTGCAGATGAACCCTCTGGAAATTTTATTCCGCGTTCAGTGAAAAAAGTTTTCAGCTGTATTGTATAGAGAGTCGAGCCGTCTTCTTCCGTTTGTGCTTTAACATACTGTTCAACCTCTATGGGAAAAACTGTCGTTTCCATAGCTGCGGATATATCAGAAGAAGATATCTCCACAGCATAGTTACCTACATTATATTTTAGCCCGGCTGCTGCTGACACGTATTCTAAAGCTTTTCCGAGCGGAACATTGTCAAGTACCATTGTTATAAGGTACTGATCTGCGAACCCTTCTTCTAATTCATCAGATTCAGTGCCTGCAGTACTTTCATCTTCCCAGTTTGTATCATCTTCCGTACTAGAAGCCTCTGACTCCTGCTGAATTGGTTTCTTTTCATTTATTCTTAAAAAAATGTTTATCCCTTTTCCCTCAGGATCAAGCTTTTTACTTTCACGTTTTAAAAACATTACAGCAGTTTTTAACGGGACTTCTTCGAATGCGATATGTTTTATAATAATGTCATCAAGCTTTTTTTGTAAAATATCTACATTTGGTTTTTTAGCTATTGGGATATCGGCAGCAATATCAATTCTGTTGCCGCTAAGTGTTTTAGCTATAATAGGGGGAAGCGATTTCCATTCAGTTTCAGCTGTTCTTATATCCGATATAACAGCCTGTCTATTCTGGCCGGTATAGTAAATCTCATCATTTATATTTTTCAGGTAGTAGATTGCATTTGAATTATAGGGGTCTAAAACCAAAAGCTGTTCAAATTTATTTTTAGCTTCTGTGTAATTTTTATTATTATATAGTTTTTTCCCCTGTTCATATAGGACATCAATATTATAAAGAGTTTTTTTTCTGTTAGGGTTAAATTTAGATTCAGACGTAATATCTTTATACTTATTCAGTCTGATTTTCTGGTTAAACTTTTTTATCAGTTCATCTGAGTGGGTTTTTAGTTTGGGGTTCATTTTCGTCGCCTGCCTGCACAATAAAATAGCATCTTCTAGTTTGCCGGTATCAGCGCTGCTGTCTGCCTGTTTTAATATACCGTCCGCCCAATAAGAATAGACCATGGCAAGCAGGTCTCTGATATTGATAATCTTTGTTTTAGTAATTTTATTTGGTGGTGATATTTTAGATAAAATAGCTATTGCACTAAGACACTGATCCCGGGCTAATTCGTACTTTTTGTCTAAAAAATTCTTATTGGCTTTTTTGATAAGCAAGTTAGCATTGAGCTGCTGTTCCTGCCTTTCGATTTGTTCTTTATGCAATAGCTCGCCTGCTGAGTCCAGGTCTGTATTAATATCAGCAGCATAAATATTTAATGACAACGATAGTAAAAGAAATATTAGCGAAAAAGGCAGTGCTAAATGTACAGTTTTTTTTTTAATTTTGATCATAATTATTTTGTTCAAAGTTTAAAGTTTAAAGTTCTTAGTATTGACCGTTATTATAAAGACCATTATCCTGTCTTTTTCTAAACGGAGTGCCATCAGGTTTAACTAGACGTGCAGTTACAAAAATCAGTAGGTTAACTTTGATACTTCTTTTATACTCAGATCTAAATAGCCTTCCAATTAACGGGATTTCGCTGAGTATTGGAACATTGTCATCAAAAGTTCTGGTGTCGTCTGTGATCATCCCTCCCAGTACAGTTGTGCTGCCGTCATAAACTACAACTTTAGTTTCAACTTCCCTGTTGTTTACTTCAGCCATTTTTACTGGTTGGAAATATAAAGAAGATGAGTCGGTACCAGTCTGCTGTTCAATATTATAACCATAATCTGTCCAACCCACAAAACGGGTGATATCCGGATGGAGTTCAAGCAGTATTGTGTAATTGTTCGGATTTACTGTAGGTGTTACTTTAAGCCTAATGCCTATGTCAGTTGGCTTATCAAATTTTGGAACTGTTTGATTTACCTGAACTGAATTATCGGAAATAGAAGCAGTAGGTTTGTCCCAGCTAATAGGAAAAAACTCTTCTTCCACCATACGTATAAGTGCAGTAGTTCCGCTTTTGGTTATTACTTTCGGTGCTGAAAGGATTTCGCCAATATTGCTCTGATCTAAAGCATATAGCCAGAAACTCAGGGATCCGGAACGGCCGCCTGTCCCGGGGAGGTTAAAAGTAAGATCTTTTATAAGAGCTCCTTGAGATGCTGCAGTTGAAGCTCGATCATTTAAGTCAGTGCCATAGTGTCTCATAATAGAATCGTTGCCAGATGTAATTTGTGGCGGAATTAACTGGGATGCGGTCTGTTCAGCAGCAGTGGTAATAACCTGAGCGGGGTTGAACTGGTTAACGCCCCATTGTGCTCCGTTCTGGAGCGTTCCTGAATCGAATTTGACTCGCCAGTCGAATCCGAATTCTTTAAGATCTGTAGCTGTAATTTCCACAAACTTTGTTTCAATCAGCACCAGGGGAACTTCAATATCAATGTCTTTAAGGAGTTTTTCCATTATTCTGAGATTTTCAGCAGTATTGGTTACAGTAAGGGTGTTAGCACGAACGTCCCAGGCAATCATTGCAGTGGGTTCTTCTTCGGAGGTAAGTGGATCATCTACTGGAAATGGAACTCCTCGATTTGTAAAATATTCAATCAGCTTAGCCATTGTTAACTTTACTGTATCAGCTTTTTGCTCTCCAAAATCGGCTGTACCAAATATATCTTCATCTTCACCTCTCTTCTCTTTAATCTTAATATCTGATGAAATACTGTTTATAATATCGGATTTTATTGTGAAAAATTCTGTCCTCATTTTTGTCAACGATTCGTTCCCGATAATAATGGCATGTTCTTCAATTTTGTACTGCAGGCCGGTAGCAAGGCAGATATATTTAAGAGCTTCTTCGAAAGGAATTTCATCCATTGACATGGTTATTCTCTCAAGATTATCCTCTGTGTTATTATCAAGTCTGAGGACAATATTTATCCCGGCACCGTCCGCTTTGTCCAATCTCTTGCTTTCCTTGTTTAAATAGCTGATAACAGAAGATACAGTAGCGTCATCGAAATCAAGTTTTTTAATAATTATACTTTTTAGTTTATCTCTGGTATTATCATTGTTCTTTTCAGCAATGGTTACTTTAGTTAATTGTTCATCATCTTTTGTAAGTCTTGGTGATATATTTTTGCTATAGGCCCATTTTACCTGTGCCATTGTGTTCCTGTAGTAAACATTAGTTCTATTTTTTGCAACTTTAAATAGTTTACCATATACGTTTTTAAGCATGTACATAGCCTTGAAATTATATGGATCTATAACCAGAATTTGCTCTAGAGAATCTCTTGCTTTATCATACTGTTTATTTTTAATAAAGGTTTCAGCTTCAATAAAATATAGGTCGATATTAGATTTGTTTTCTTTATTATTCGGTATAATGTTGGGCAAAGAAACTTCTTTTTGAAATATTTTATTTGCTACCTGTTTTTCTGCTATCTTTATTATTTTCTGATCTTCTGCTATTTGAGGGTTGGAGTTGTCATTAGATTTTTTGAGAACATCAATGGAATCCTTAGCAAATTTAATGGAATTATCCCATTGCTCATTCTTGTAGGCGATATTCGTTTGTGCTTCTAAATGAGAAGACCATTTTTTATAAAAATCATCTTCCTTGACTTTTAGTCCCTTCAATTTATCTTCCGTGTAGCCTGTTATTCCCAGATTATGATATTTTTCATTAATAATTTTAAATTTTGCTGCGGCTTTATCAAAATGACCGGCTTTGATTAACTTGTCAATTTCTTCGAGAAGATTATTAATTTCATCTTCTTCGCTCTGCTTCTGTTTATCTATTATTTCAGATAGTTCTGATGGAGATGATTCCTGTATGGATGCTTCTTGTATGGATGCTTCTTGTGCTTGAATTGGTATTTCCGATTGATTTAACGGAGCTTCCTGTTTTGGGAGTGAGGACTGAGCTGAGATATTCGCTGCTAAAAAGAATAGAAGCACTTGTATAAAACTACAGATGTAGAATTTTAAAGGTGTGAAAAAACTACCCTTAATGTTAATTTTTTGCAGCATTGAAAGATCTCATTTCTTTTTTATAGGAGGAGGTTTATTTAACAATATAGTAGATTTTATCGGTAGTTTGTAGTTACTTTTCCTTTCTACCACATATATTTTACCTTTTTTTTCAAATTCAATTGAATTGCTATTATTACGGATATTCACTATTTTATATTTTTCCTGGCCTACATTATTATTTCCAAGAGTAATAGTGTCTCCTATTTTTCCTGTCAATATTTTTCCTGTATATAAATTTTTTAAGGTAATTAATCGATTGGGTTCAGAAATCTGCTCATTTTTCAGGGCTGATATTTTTTCATTCATGCTGTTACGGAGGGCAATGCTGGATACATCGTTTTCTACTATTACACCTAACCTCGGATCCAAAACATTATCAGTTTTGGATTCAATATCTGTAATTGTATATTTCATATCATTTATTTCTATTGAGTCACCTATCTTTAAAAATTTTGTAGTCCACCCACGGTTGGCTGATTTTAGGTTGATTTGAATATCCCAATTTTTTTTGTCAGCGCCGCGCTTTATAACTTTCTTAAGAATTAAAGGGATTATTGTATTACTGACTTTTATTAAAGCCAACCTGTCAATTAATGGAGGATGTATCTTTTTATCAGCTATTCCGTTTTTGTTGTATCTGTATTCTTGAATATTCGAAAAGCCGTCATTATCAACATCGTTATAGATATCTTGTGGGTTTTTAGGGTTCAAGTTATATTTTTTTTCGATAGAATCAGGAATACCGTCTTTATCAGTATCAAATGAATCTGTATTGGTAACAGTTTTCTCAGCTAATGAAATTTTTTCTTTCGTGATTGGGTCTATTCCATGTTTATAGTAGATGTATGGAATTAGTTTATTTCCAGCACTTGGAGCATTGCTCCTGGCTATTTCAAAAGGATACATGAAATCTGTAAATGGTAATATATAATTCGGATCATTTGGGGATGTATTTCTTTTAGTGGCGTCAAGCAATAATTTACTTTCTTCGAGATTTGTTTTACTGCTGTAGATTTTTTTATCTAAAGGTTTGTAGGCTGCTCTATCTGCGGAAAGAACAATACCGCTTGACTTTGCATTTGAAACAAAATAAAAGACATCTATGAGCCAGATGAGAGATATTGCAAATCCCCCAAGCGCTACAAGTAGCATGATTTTTTCATAATGTTTAATTAGAAAGTCTGATTTTATCATATGTCTATATCTTTATTAATGGTTTATCAAATATAATGTAGTCAAATTTAATATTCATTTTTATCAAATTTGATGTCCCCAGTAGTATTGTGACCTGTTTTTTATTGCTTTGTGAATCGGTTTTAGTTCCGGAAGGGGTTTTAAGAAAAGTTTTGTCAGAATTAATCTCCTTCTTGTACGGTTGAAGTTTCTCTGCTTTAGAGGAAATATTTTCTAGACTAATATCTTTTATTACATAGATTCTATTATCTTTATAAGCACTTTGTAGGCTGTTCAGGAAGTTTCTTGCTGATTTCAAAGATGAAATAATTTGAAGCTCGTATTTGAAAATAAGAAAATTATCTTTTTTTAATCCTCTAAGTCCATTCAGCTTTTTATATGAAACCAATGTTTCAATATTTGATTTAGCTATTCTGGTAAATAAATCTTCATATAATCTGCAGTATTTTATTATATATGGAATTTGATCATCATTAGGGATAGTTGTGAATTCATTAAAAAGCACAAGATGTTCTGACTGGGAAAGCAACTTTACTTTTCGAAGTTCTCCTTCAATAGTCTTCTGTAAATCATCAACAGCTTTTTTACAGCCAATTCTAGTACGGCCCAGTGGAAGTCCAAGGGCAGCTAAGATGTAGTCATCAATATTATTTTTTGTTACTTTTTCTAACGTACTTTGTTTATAAATTTCTGAAAAAATATTTTTTGCGGATTGGAACTTTTCTTTAGAGTATTTATTGAAGATTCTAAATTTATCGAGAACTTCAGAAGGTTCTAAAGATTCGTCTTTTTTACTTTGTATTTCAATAAATTTTTTCCAGGAGGTTATAAATTTCTGCTTCAGTTCATAAGTTATGGTTGCCTGCTTACTTTTTCCAGCAGCAATATTTTTTTCCGGTTGAGCTGTATTTGCTATAGTTTGAACTTCCTTTTGATTAATTGTTTTATCAGACCCAGTTGTTACGGGTTGCTCAAGTGCTATTATAAAAGCATTAAGTGCTTTGGTGTATACCTCACCGAAGTATTCTTCCAGTTTGGATGTTTCTGCTATAGTATATTTTAGATCTGCTTTAATTTTTTCAATATTTTCTTTTGTCGGTGATGGTCGATAGTAATTCAGCCTTTCAATTTTTCTCTGCAAATCTGTTAATTCACTGTTGGCTGAGTTCCTTTCTGTATTTGTATCATATATGAAATAAAGTAATACAAGAGAAACTATCAGTGTTAATACGGCTATTGCTGTTAGCAGGCGGTTTTGTTCGATGAATTTGTTCATAATAATTATTAATTAGGCAATTTATTTTTTAGTTTAATTTTTATACGGAATGTGTCTATATTATTTGATTCATCAGGGTTCGATTTAAATTCAGTTATTATGATGTCATTAGGATTGTTTGAAAATATTTCCGTTTTTAGGAGATTTTTTTTAAATTTTTCAGCTGAGGTTATTTTAGATGCTATGTTGAGAACAAGCGAATGGGCTTTGATTGCTATCCATTCGTTGGTTTGATTAATATTACTTTTGATATTCGTGGTTTTTTTCCTGCCGAAAATTGATCTTTTTACAGGTTGAGTAACTGCAGCTGAGGCACTCGCTGTTGGAGAAAGTTCAACAATCCAGGTATTGTCTGGGAGGCATTGCTGTATTGAGTTAAGTAATATTATCCATGTGTTTCTGTCTTTCAGGTAATTAGTAGTAGCAGTAAATGTCTTTTTAGCTTTCTTTAATTTAGATAAGTATGATTTCATGGTACGTAAACGGTTTTCGATTAAAAGAGTTTGTCTTTCGCTGGAACTATTTAGTTCAACTACAAAATTTTTCTGACTAAGTACCCCCCAGAAAATTAGGAACAAGCACAGGATAATGATTGCACATGAAACAATAAAATATTTTTTTCTGCTATTGATATTCTGCTGTTTGACAATATTGCCGGGAAGTAGGGATATTTCAATTGGACAGGTTGTCATATTTCTTAAACCTAAACCAATTACTTCAGAGGTTGTATGGGCAATATTTTTTAACTCTTCTTTATCAATTGAATCAGATAGTTTTACTACGTTAAAAGGATTAAAATATTCAACAGGTATTTTAAGTTTATCCGAAAGAAATTCAGATGTCAAATTAATTATTGAACTTCCACCAGTCAGATATAGTTTGGTTGGTTTTTTCCCTTTTTGCTGTGATCTGTACACATTTATTGATCTATTTATGTCGCCATGAAGCCGAGTCATTACGTTTCTTGTGATTTTAGAGATTTTAGCTGTAACTTCTGAATCGGGTTCTTCGTATGCACCTCCGGGAGCGACAAAGCCAATATTCCGCTTCATCTCTTCTGCTTTTTCTAAAGAAACATCAAACTCCCTGCAAATTTGTTGGGAAATTGTATAGCCTGCTATAGGAATAGTCCGTGCATAAAACTTGCCTTTATCAATAAAAACGAGTGTCGAACATGTGCATCCTATATTTAATATCATTACACATTCATTGTCACCAATTCCATTAGCACGTACTGCATTGAAACAGGCAGTTGGGGATATATCTACTAATTTTGATGTAAACCCCCTTTTGTCTACCATATTAACGATTCTGTTTACTATCTCATTTTTAATTACTGCAAACATTACGTTAATTTCGCTGACATCATCAGATGTACTATCAATTAACTGATAGTCCCAGGTTACCTCTTCTATTGGGTATGGTACATTTTGCTTTGCCTCATAAGCTACTAACTGTTGGACTTTATGTTCTTTCTGGCTTGTAGGAGGCAGTTTAACAAATCGAATAAATGTTGATTGACTGGATATCGAAAGGTAGACCTGTTTAGCCTTAAATTTATATTTATCTATAGCTGCATTAAATGCAGTTTTCAGAGCTTCCTGATGTTTGTTAATATCCTGCAGGCTTGAGGAGAATTCAATATATGCGTACTTCTCAAGCACCATCTCGCCTGATGTCGGATAGCTGAATTCGGAAAGCTTCAGGCTGGCTGAACCAACGTCTATTGCAAGAATTAATTTTGTTTTTGCCATAATAAATAAGGTATCAGTTTTGTTGCTTTATTAATTCATATTTGTTAAAATTAATTAACGACCATGGGGTTTGATATCGGTTAAAAATAGCACCTGGAAGTCTGGTTATCTTCATTGCTGAGCTATTTATTGCAGTGAACAGTTTTTCAGTCGCCTTTGAAGGAGGATAATAAGCTTGACCTATCTTTGTTTTGTTAAGATAAAAAGTAGCTTTTAGTTTTAAGTTTTCCTCAAGAAATTCATTATCTATATTTAGTGGCGTTATTTTGTGCATAATGTTTAATGGTATTAGTGCTAATGCATAGTGTTTTTTTCTATTAAAGCTTATCGGCCAATAGCGGACTGTTGTTGAAAGCAGAAACATCTCATTGTTTTTTGATGTGGGTACTAAAGCCTCAAACTTAATATTAAAACTATCATTAAAATTAAAAGCTAAAATATTGTTTTTACCGGTTTTCAGCGGGACGTACTCCAACTCTAAAGCCAACCAATTTTGTTTTAAAAAATTGTTAGTAGGAATATTTTTAATTTTGTATCTTGGTGTTGGTTGTATTTTTATGCTGATTTTAGCCTGTGAAATTCGGGCAGAATTAGATTTTTGCGCAAATGTCGGCACGCAATAAAAAATAAAAAATAAAAAAAATAGATAGAGTTGATTTCTCATAGGTTATTATTTTGTAATAAAATTAAATAAACGTGAGTCTACTATACATTTATTTATATTGTATTAGAAGCAACTTTTCAACAAACTTACATAAAATGTAGGCAGAAAAAATAAATTATTATTCAATTGAATAATTTGGTGCATCTTTAGTAATTCTGATATCGTGAGGATGTGCTTCTTTTAAACCGGCTGAAGTTACACGTATAAACTGTGCATTAGTCTGAAGTTCCGGAATTGTTTTTGTGCCGCAGTATCCGAGAGAATAGCGCAATCCTCCGGTATGCTGTCCTAGAACGTCACTTACAGAACCTCTGAACAAAACCATTCCTTCAATTCCTTGAGGAACCAGTTTGTCCATATTGGCAATGTCGTTTACTCCGTAACGTTCTCGGCTGCTCATGTTTTCTTTCATGGCGTCCAGGCTGCCCATTCCTCTATAAATGACATAAGTTCTGCCTTTATGGTATATTTTTTCTCCGGGGCTTTCCTGTGTGCCGGCGAGAATAGAGCCCATCATAACGGAAGAAGCACCGGCGGCAATGGCTTTGGCAATATCTCCAGATTGTTTTATGCCTCCATCTGCAATTACTGGTATTGATCCGTCAACCCCTTTTGCCGCGTTGTAAACAGCCGTTATTTGCGGAATACCAACGCCTGCTACAACTCTGGTTGTACAGATAGAACCTGGCCCTATCCCTACTTTTACAGCATCCGCTCCTGCTTTTAACAAAGCACGTGCACCTTCTTCAGTTCCAATATTTCCAGCAACAATATCAATGTTTGTGAAACTCTTTTTACATTGAACTACTGTCTCAATTACTCCTTTAGAATGGCCGTGGGCAGTGTCTACAACAAGAGCGTCACATCCGGAATTTACAAGAGCTTCAGCTCTTTCCATATCGTATGGACCTATACCGGCTGCTACTCTTAATTTATGTTCAGAGTCTCTGTTATACATTGGATTTATATTTTCAATAACCGATCTTACATCCTGAAGGCTGTAGAGACCTGTAAGTTTACCTTTACTGTCAATAATAGGTAATTTTCCAATTCTATTTTTTATCATTAAATCAAAAGCTTCAGTTAACGGTGTACTAACCGGGGCTGTTATTAATTTTTTTTCCATTACATCTTTAAGTCTGAGGTCCGTTCCGGCAGCAAATTTAATATCACGTCGCGTGATGATACCCAGAAGTTTATTGTAGTCATCAACTATTGGAAATCCTGAAAAAGTATAATTCCTGCGGGCTTTTTCGGCCTGCATTTCTTTTATGGTCTGTTCAGGGTGAAATGAAACCGGATTTTTTATCAAACCATTCAGGTAATGCTTAACTTTATGTACTTCATTTGCCTGTTTTTCTACAGAAAGGCTTTTGTGAATAACACCAATTCCGCCTAGTTGAGCGATAGCGATGGCCATATTGCTTTCAGTAACTGTATCCATAGCGGCACTTATAAATGGTATATTCAGTTCTATGTTTCTTGAAAACAAAGTCTTTACACTAGTTTCAGATGGTAAAAAATCTGCATAAGCAGTTAATAAAGAAACATCATCAAAAGTTAATCCTTCATATGTGAATGAAGACATAAAATTATCCATTTTTTTATTTGTCATATATAACCTTCTCAATTGCTTTAATATTAATAGATTGGGAGATATGAAATCTCCCAATCACTCAATCCTTCAATCATTACTTGTCCAGTTGTTGTGCCGTAATTGTGAAAACACATGTCGAAGAGAACAGGTTCGGCCATGTTTTGGCCGGGAAATTAAATTTATTGCCAAACGGTATTTTATTAATAATATACAGGTTTAAGTCTGAACACAGAATTTGAAAATCCCTTATTGTTCCCAAATGTATGTTGGGAGTATTGTACCAAGTGAAGGGGAGTGTTTTTGTTACCGGCATTTTTCCATAAAACATAAGCTGGCAGCGTGACTTAAGAAAACCCATATTTATAAAGCTGATAATTACCTTTTTGCCAATTCTTGTCATAGCCGACAGTAGAAGGTCAGGCCTGTTTACCGATTGGAGCGTGCGGCTTAATATAACAAAGTCAAAGGTGTTATCTTGAAATTCATCAAGCCCGTCATTTAGGTCTCCATGAACAACAGGTACGCCTTTCTTAACACATTCAAGTATTTTATCCTGGGAGTATTCAATGCCGGTGCCTTTAATTTTTTTTTGTTCTATAAGCATATGAAGAAGTGTGCCGTCACCGCAACCTAAGTCCAGAACACGTGCTTCCTCAGGTATAAGATCCATGATTTTATACAGATCGAATCTTATATTTCTAATTGAATTATTCGGCATTGCAGAGTTCCTTATAGCGGCACTTTAAAAAATCAGAAATTAATGAAGTTAATGTTTCAGTTTCCAGTAGAAAGGCATCATGACCATAACTTGACTGGATATTGCAATAAGCTACATCGGTATTATTTTGCCGAAGGCCTCTGACTATTTTTTTTGAGTCTTCAGGAGAAAATAGCCAGTCACTCGAAAAAGAAACAACAAGAAAACTTGCTTTGGCTGCTGAAAGTGTTGATTCAAGGTTTCCGTTATTCTTTGCAGTCAGGTCAAAATAGTCCATTGCTCTTGTGATATATAAGTAGCAGTTTGCATCAAATCTTTCAATAAAACGCTGCCCCTGATATTCAAGGTAACTTTCTACCTGAAAATTCTTTGTGAAATCATAATTATAGTTGTCCTGTTTTCCTAGTCGTCTTCCAAATTTCATGTCCATTGATTTATCACTCAAATATGTGATATGAGCCAGCATCCGGGCTGTAGCCAGGCCTTTCTCTGGAATATTGTCTTCATAATTTCCGTTATCCCAGTTGGGATCACTCATTATGGCTTCACGCCCAACCCAGTCAAAAGCTATGGCCTGCGGAGATAAACTGGTGGTTGTAGCGATAGCAATAATACTTTCTGCGCAGTCAGGATAATCAATAGCCCATTGGAGGGCCTGCATTCCTCCCATAGAACCCCCCGCTATTGATAACCATTTATTGATATTCAGATGCTGCATTAAACGGTGTTGTGCCCTTACCATATCTGCTATAGTGATAACCGGGAAGGTCATATTATAAGGTTTTTTAGTGTCAGGGTTTATTGAACGAGGTCCTGTAGAACCGGAACATCCACCTATACTGTTGCTGCAGACAATAAAATATTTATCTGTATCAAATGCTTTTCCCGGCCCGACCATTTCATTCCACCAGCCGGGTTTATCATCATTCTCGGAAAGGTAGCCGGCAACATGTGCGTTTCCTGTCAGCGCGTGAATTATTAAAACAGCATTGTCCCTGTTTTTATTCAGTTTTCCGTAGGTCTCATATTCAATTGTAACGGGCTGCAGTTTTTTACCGCAATCAAGAAGAAGGGCCTCTTCCGGTTCATTACCGAAAACAAATTTTTGAGGAGTAACAATCCCTACGCTATTGTCTTTTGTCATTGTTTGGTCATCGTTTTTTGGTTGTCTACTCAATCATAAATCACAAATATTATAGAGATTCTCTATTTTTTATCCAGTTTCTGATTTTTTCCAGTTTTGAAGGCCAGCCTTCATCCTTAGTCTGAGCAATAAAGTGACGGTAGAAAGAATTAAAAACAGCTTTAAATATGTGTAAATTATTTACTCTTTCTGCAAATCTGCTGGCATAGTCCATCTCTTCGCCTTCAGGGAGTGATACAGAAGAGAAGGTAAAATTATCAGCATCAAAGCCGGCAGTCCAGATTTCATCAGCTCTACAGAAAATAAGTTTAGCTTTTTTTAGTTTTTTACCTACATTAAGCGCAGCTCTAGCTTCAGCACTTTTTAAAGGGTTACCCTTTCGAACGACTGTTTCAAAAGATCCTTCACCGTCTGAAATAAAGCTTAATGGTCCGTCAATCATCATAGAAAATTTTTCATATCCTTTAACTTCTACCTCGCCACCTTCTTCTTCACTGAAATACCAAAGCCAAGTCAGAAAATCACGGCCGGGAGAGAAATCATCGATGTCACCCTCAATTAATGAAATACCTTCAAAATCTCTTGGATTAAGTTTTTCTTCAAGCATTATTTCTTCTGCAGTTATTTGGAGCGGTGCTACTTTAAGAGTGTCATTGAAAAAGCCTAAAAGTGTATCTATCTGCCGGACTGATGTTGCACCGGCATAAATTGTATTATCCGTCTGGTCAATTATTATGGGTATACCTGATATTGTCGGTACCATTTGGGGAAGGCGGTTTTCTTCAATTGTTTCTTTGATCTCTTTTTTGACTTTGCGTGGAACATCAGGATTTCCAGTAGCTTTGATATAGGCAAGTTCTTCCATTCTTGATTCTGCTTTTAATAATGCAGGAGGTATTTTCCTTTGAGCAGTTCTTAGGTTTATATAAATATATCCTCCCAAAAAAGCTGTTTCATCATCAATTCTGCGTTCAAGCAGATGACGCCCGCTAACCCAGCCGATTTGAGGTTCATCTTTAACTTCATCAAGCTTACCGGCAC
>CAZGAI010000015.1:0-17931 GCA_964523175.1 uncultured Victivallales bacterium
CAAAAAAGGTTTGAAATATTATCTTGTATTAAAATATCAAGTGCAACTAGCACTTAAATGTAATAAAAATATTTATAGTTGTCTCATTATTAATGTATGATACAGTTGTCTCATTTGTATATTTGAGACATAAATCAACTATTACATTTTAATAAAATATATTAGCAAATTTATCTATGATTTGTTGAGAGTGTTACTATATTAATAAATGATATACGATATAATATATACAAAAAACATAATTTCTAACTATAAAGGACAGGAATATGAGAGGATATCGAGGAGATAATCACTTTATTGACAGAAGGGTAAAGTCTATATTGAATGATGAAAAAAGTGGACATAAGGAGTTGTTGAGAAATATCCTGGATACTTTAGAGCTTTTATTTTATAAAAAATATATCAATGAAGAAGAAACTATTTCGTTGTATAAAAATATCATAAACTCCGAATATGTCAGATGTGAAATGGCATCATTGTTTCCTCATGCTTGGAATGTCTGTGAAGGTGATGTAGACAAGTTTTTGAAAGATAATGAAAACTGGTTATATACTCTACATGATGAATTTGAAATAGTTGATATATATTCACAGAGAGTCATTATTGGTGAGCTGGAAAGATACAGATATGAAAAACTCCACGAAAGATTGTTTGATTATTGTTTAGATAAAGATGAATATAATGAAATAGTCAATATTTTGAATAAAGAGTGGGGTTGTGATTATGAATATTATAGGGAAAGAATGGATGATATCGAGTGGAAGAATAAATAAAAGGAAGTACTCAAATGAAGTATATTAAATGTATTTTTTTAACAGCTTTCGCCGTAATAATAGCTTATGGAACTGAAGCCTTTTGTGCTGCTGTAGATACTCCAGTTAAGCCTATAGCAGTGCCAAAACAAACTATAGTAAAACCCTCTAATCCTCCAAAAGATGTAACAGTAAACAGTGATGAATCAGACTCTACAGATACAAAACATGCCGTTGTTGAACACATCACTGTACTAAAACAGAATATTATAAAACCCTCTAAATCCCCAAAAGATGTAATATTAAACAGTGATGAATCAGATTCTACAGAGACAAAACATGCAGCCGTTGAACACATTGCAGTACCAAATCAAAATATAATAAAGAGTCAGTAATAATTGAATATTGCAAGCTATGCAAAGTAGGCTACAGCTATTTCTTATTTTCTAATCGATTTTCAAGATTTTCAATTTTTTCTAATAGGTCAAGCACTACACCCATTGAGTTCCAGCCCACACCCAGGTCATAATGTAGACGGATTACTTTCTTTAACTTTGGAATATGTCTTACATGAATGATAGGTTCCGGTTCCATTTTTACTGTTTCAATGAGGGCATGAGAAATAAGGTTTTTAACTATTTCTGGTTTAATCCCAGCAACGAAGGCTGCCTGTTCCACTGTCAGCATTTCTCCAAATTTTTTCTGATATTCTGTATATTCATATGAAAAGATATATTTTGTCATTACAGTAGTACTCCTTATCAAACCGGTTTAAAGCTAGAAATTTCAGATAACTCTTCAAAGAGTTTCTTTTCTTTTTCTGTTAACTTCTCCGGAACCATAATTTTGATTGTTACCATTAAGTCACCATATCCCTTGTCTTTTCCTAAAGGTAAGCCTTTTTCTTTGATTCGTATTTTCTGGGCGCTTTGAGAAGCGGGTTGAAGACGGATTGTTACATCTCCATTCATTGTTGGTACAGATACTGTAGACCCTAAAGCTGCATCCCAGGGTGTCACTTTTAATTCAGATTCAAGGTTATGTTTATTTATGTTAAATCTTTTATCTTTACGTATATGAATCCTTAAATATAGATCTCCTGGCCTGCCTCCATTATATCCCAGACCTCCTTTACCTCTTAGTTTGATTCTTGTACCTTCTGTTACTCCTATTGGTATGCGTACATCAAATTGCTTTAATGACGGCTTGACAGTACCATCGGCATTTATTTCTGTTGTTTGATATGACAATGTTGCCTTGGTTCCATTATAAGCTTCTTTAATGGATATTTCTATTTCAGCCTCATGATTTTGTCCATGCATTGGAGGTATACTATCTGTATATTCAGAACTTGGTGAACCGGTTTTATATCCACTGCCTGCCTTGCCGAATATGCTTTCAAAGAAGTCACTGTATCCACCACCCATATCATTAAAAGTATAAGCTCTTTCTGATCCTGGACCGTGAAATTCATAATGAATATTATCGCCTTTAGGAGGTGCATGAAAGTCCTGGCCTTTTTCCCAGTCTTTTCCTAAGTTATCATATCGTTTTCTTTTCTTTAGGTCACTCAGAACTTCATATGCTTCACTTATCTCTTTAAATTTTTCTTCTGCGTTTTCAGCCTTATTGATATCTGGGTGATATTTTCTGGCAAGTTTGCGGTAGGCTTTCTTAATGTCAGCAGCAGTGGAATCTCTTAACAATCCAAGCGCCTGATAATAATCCTTGAATTTAACTGGCATAATATGTTTGACTTCTCTGTTTTTTGATTTTTAATCTATGATCTAAAATGTCAGGGAAAAAACTTTTCCGATGGTTACTAATTAATCTTATCTTAATTATAATTTTTAAATATCAAGTTCGTGTATAAAATCAGTGTTTTCCTGTGCTGCCGAATCCACCGGCACCTCTTTTTGTTTCCGATAGTTCATCTACCTGTATCATTTCCACATCAGGAAGGCGGTTAATGACCATTTGGGCTATTCTCTCGCCTCTCTTTACAGTGAAATTTTCTTTTCCTGCATTTAACATTATAATTCCAACTTCACCTCTATAGCCCGCATCAATAGTACCCGGGCTGTTTGGTATTGTAAGAGAGTGTTTTAATGCCATTCCACTTCTTGGTCGAATTTGAGCTTCGTAATGAATAGGAAGTTCCAGGAACAAACCCGTTGGAACCAAATGGGATTTGCCGGGTTCAAGAACTACTTCTGTTCTTGCGCGAAGATCAAACGCAGCATCGTCGTGGTGTGCTTTCTTTGGAATGAGGTTATCGCAGTCTTCCATCATTTTAAATCGAACCGTTACAGTGTGTTCGTTCATAATATATCCTTTAATTAAATTAATCATTGATAATATCAATTGGACAATATAGTTCCTGGAATGTATTTTTAGTAATTATGAAACTATTTTTTATTATTATTTGTTGGAGCGAATCATTATTCGCCCTTACTATGACAAAGATCAAACCGAAAGGGGCATTAATTACTTGGAAATCATACCTGAAATTCACATAAAAAAAGCAGCAAATCTTGTTTATTTTACAGCATTACTTGCCGGTTTTGCATTTCCTCTCTCCGGTATTCTTTCGCCGCAGATAGCAGGGCATTTTGGTGTAGAAACAACTAAAATTGTTTTTATTGATGCCTTAGTTTTAGCGGGGTTAATTACAGGCAATATTGTCAGTGGGAAAGTTATAAATAAATTTGGAGGGAAGAAAACTTTATCTATTGCAGTGTTTATCCTGTTTATCGATCAGTTTGGCATTGCTGCCCAGAATTCTTTGCTGTTATACGGTAGTTTAACATTCTTATTCGGTTTTTCTATGGGGTTGCTAATTCCTTCTGTCAGCTATATTATTGTTGATGCATTTTCTCCTTCTGGACAGTCTTGCTCTAAACTGAATATTATGAATTTTTTTGTCGGAATAGGGGCTTGTCTTGGGAGCGGTCTCTGTGGCATAATAGTGAACTATTCTTCATGGAGGATGGTCTACGTTGTAACAGGGATTATTTTTTTTGTGGTTTTTATTAGATCAGTTTCAGTTCATATAACTGAGAAACATGTAACTCCTGCAGTTCCAAACGAAAGCTGCGGTAAGGTTGATAAATCAATAACCTCCGGGGTAGTTTTAATCGGTTTGGCATTGATTGCATATGTTTATACAGAATACATAATTACATACTGGTTTTCCCCCTATTTACAGGAATCGCTTCTATACAATATACAGACAGTCGGACTTGTTTTGAGCAGTTTCTGGTTATCTCTTGCGCTTGGCAGATATTTTTTAGGTGCTTTTTTGATCCCGAAAGTTAAGGATTATTTGTTCATTATTTCTATAGCTATTATTACTATTATAGGTTTCCTGATATTTGTTTCAGTGGATAGCTTAATTCTAATAATTCTAACCGTTATACTGCTGGGATTTAGTTGTGCGAGTATTTTTCCTACATTGCTTGGCTATGGTATGAAGCAGACAATCGTTCTTTCTCCTTTTACAATGGCGTTCCTGATTACAAGCGGTTCTGTAGGTGGGTGCTTTTCGCTCCTGACATCTGCTACTATTGGTTCTTATCTACCAAAGGTAACAGCAATTTATATGGGGCCTGTGTGTTGTGTCTGCATGATAATATTAGTCATATTAAGTAGGATATACAGTAAGTCCGTAAGTCCGTAAGTCCGTCTGCCTCTTTGAAGTCATGTGAATCTGTAGCCAGTTGCTTCTAAAAAATAATAAAACAAGTTTAACTTGTTGAAAAAGTTTTATGTTAATATTAATTTATAATTAATACTGTTAAGTGAATACTAAGGAGAATAGTTATGGAAATTAAAAAAGATGAACGCGAAGACATAATTTTATTAAAAATTGATGGTAAATTTGATGCTGTTTCTGCTCCAGATGCAGAAGTAGCGATTGGCAGGGAAATTGATGATGGTGCCCTAAAAATAGTCATTAATATGGAAAAAGTGAACTATATAAGCAGTGCCGGCTTAAGAACACTTCTAGTTGCCGCAAAAGAGATAAAAGGGAAAAAAGGTAAAATAGTTATTAGCTCTATGGCTGATACTGTAAAGAAAGTATTTGAAATCAGTGGTTTTTCAACAATTTTTGAAACATATGGGACGGATGCAGAAGCAATTAAATGTTTGCTGTAGAGAAGGGTTTGAAACCCATCTCTCTTATTATGGTAAACCCTTCTTTTAATATGAACCTTTACTGTTTTTCTGTTCTATAGAATTACATGCCCGGTCATAGCGTATGTTTATTTTTTCGTAATAGTCTATTGGAATAGGTCCTATTTTATTCCATTTTTTCTGAATATTCTGATATTTAGAAAAAATTCCATCTTCTGTAATTTTGTCATTTATCGCAAAGTTATTTTCGATGGAGAATTTTATTTCATCGGCTAACGTATTTGATTTTTGTGATTGGAGTATATCTTTGGAAACACTAATTCCGGTTAAATGCTCCAGCTGAATACAAAGTTTTCTTTTTGCTTTCAAATTGTTTTGGCGATTAGCTATAATGTTTTTAAAGTATTCTTTTTGCCCATTACTGAGTGCATTACAAGTTTCGGTGAATCTTTTTTCTAAAAGCTCTTCTTCTTTATTTGAAGTATCTAGATTAATTCCCCCCCATTCATCCTGAATTTCTTTAATTTGATCTCCGTTTTTTGTAAAACAGTCTTCAACAGATGTGGCAAAGGCTTCAAGTTGAGTTATCAGGCTCTCTTTTTTAAGTAATTTCTTTCTATATTCAATATGGGCTTCAAATTGTTTTTCCTGAAGAAACAGTTTAAATTTGTTAAGAGCGGAATCAAACATTGAATTTAACTCTTTATCTTTTTCTTTTGGTGCAGGTCCTATTTTTCTCCATTGAGATAAAATTTCTTCTAAAGTGCTGTTTGCTTCTGTAGAGTTAAAACTTGATTCAATGCTAGATTGAATAACTTGAATTTTTTGGCAAAGTTCTTCTTTTTTCCTAAGGTTAACAGGCCTTTCGTTTTCAATTTTGTTAATAAAATTATCAATAGATTTATTAAATTGTGACCAGAGTGTCTGTTCGTCTTTTCTGCTGGCGGGAGGTGAACTGTTCCACTGATTTCTCAGTTCTTTTATCCTTTTAAAAGCATCTTTCCAAGATAATTTTAGTAGCTCTTCAGCTTGTAAGCATAATTCTTTTTTTCTGTTTTTGTGCTCTGCCTGACGTTCATGCAGTTTGGCATAGAAAGCGCTTCTTTTCTCAAAAAAATAATTGCAGGCAATTCTAAGTCGCTGAAACAATTCATCATTTTGTGGTTGCGGGGCTCTTCCAGCATCTTTCCAGGATTTCTGAATTATTTTTAATGCACCAGCTGTATGTTCCCAGTCATTTGAGCCTTTTATTTTCTCTGCATCTTCGCATAACTTGGTTTTAGCTTCAAGGCTTTTAAGTTTCTCCAGGTGCAGATTATTGAAAAAAACTTTACACCTATGGTTCAATTCTTTGCGTGTACGATTAAATCTGTTCCAAACAATATCATTTTTTTCTTTTGGAGCAGATCCAATTTTTCTCCATTTGTCCCATATAGTTTTAATGTCTTTAGATGTTTTATAAAAATCTTTTTCATTAAGTAGATTTTCTGCCTGTTCACAAAGTAGGTGCTTATTTGTATAATTTTCCCATCTAGCCCAATCCTCTTTCTGTTGAATGAACTTTAGACGCGTGAAATAGCTACGGAATAGTTTTTTAAATTGATCCGAATATGAATCTTTAATTCTACCGTTCTTAATACCTTCCCATCTATCCTGTATCTCTCTAACATTGCTAAACGAAGATCTTGTATCATCAGTATCTATGTGCTGTTTCAACTGATTACACAATTCTTCAATAGTAGTTGTAAGTTCTTTTTCTCCATCTGGAGAAAGTGTCGACTGTTGTTTCTCTTCTTTTTTAGCTACTTTTAAACGTTCTTCTGCTTCAACCTCTGCTTTTGCTGCTGCTTCCGCGCTCAGTAATTCAGCAGCTTTATGAAATTCGGTGATTAGTTTATTGTATTTTTTGTTCAGGATTTCAAAATATCTTGGTGGTATTTTTTCTGATTTTTGCCAGCAGTCCTGTATTTCTCGGATACGGTTTTCTGCTGATTCAGTATTGGCAAATTGTATTTGTTTTTCTATTTCATCACAAAGCTGGTCTCTAGAAGAAATAAGTTGTTTTGTATTAATATGATTGTCATATCTATTTTTAAACCGGTTGTAAGCTGTATCAAAACGTTCTTTTAGTTCTGGATAATTACTGCTGTTATCTGAATCTAAGTTTTGCCATTCTTCAAGTATTGTAGAAAGAGTATTATTTGCTGGTTCCCAGTTTGTAGAAAGACTGAGCTTTTCTGCTGTTAGGCAGTGTTCTAATAGTTTTTTTTCAGTGTTGTGGTGATCTTTTTCTGTCTGCTTTTCCAGTTCTATCTTTTCTTGTGCTGTATTGATGAGTGATGAGTTTTCTTTTTGAATTGCAGTGGTTGGTATTTTATCTACTTCCTTTTTTTCTATTGGAGGGGAGGGGATAGTATCCTTTTCTGAATCAGGAATAGAAGTGCATATATTTTTAATAGTTTTTAGTTCAACAGATAAATCTTCTCTATTGCCGGATGACTTTTGAATTGTAGATCTCAATATTCGTTTTAACATTTATTACACCTATTGTATACAAAATTAAAAGTATAGGAAAACGTTTTTAACTTACTGATAGAAGGAATATCATTGTCATTAAAAGAAATAATAAAACAAGTTTTACTTAAATGTCGACATAATTAAGATTTACATACTAATTCCAACTGGTAATTTTGCCAGTGAAAATTAAAAATATTTCGATATTTTCAAGTTAACTCTTTTGAAACGGTATTCTCGATGCTGGATATTCGATACTCGTTTACCCACCCCTTTTGTTCCCCTCCCGGAGGGGATTAAGGGATGGGTTGACCTAAGTTTTATCTCAAAATCCAACAGTTTCTTTATGATAAAACTTCGCACACAAAGATCGGCACTATTCTGAAACTAGCTTTTTTATTTCTTCTCTAAAATGGTTGAATGCTTCTGATTCATTAAATGCCCCGATAGTATTACCGTTTCTGAATATAATAAAGTTTCCCTTACCTGCGCCTGCTATTCCGATGTCTGCGTCTTTAGCTTCACCGGGACCATTGACTGCACATCCCATTACTGCTATTTTAGAGGGTTTGAATTGTTGGCCGCTTTGTCTCATTGATTCGACTTCATTTTCCACTTTGGCTACTATACCCAAAAGGTCTACTTCTGTGCGCCCGCATGTAGGGCATGAGATAATTTCGGGGCATGGAAGAAGATGACCTGTATTCTCAAGTATAGATTTTGCTATTTTTATCTCTTCAACAGGGTTGCCGGTCACACTTACCCGTATAGTATCACCAATTCCGTCAAGAAGAAGGGAACCAATGCCAATGGAGGATTTCACTGTGCTGTGAAAGGGGGTACCGGCTTCTGTAACACCAAGGTGTAAAGGATAGTTGGTTTTTCTGGCAAATTTACGGTATGCGGCTACAGTTGTTTGGACATCAGATGCCTTTAGAGATACTTTGATATCAGTAAAACCATAATTTTCTAACAGATTGCATTGCTCTAAGGCACTGTTTATGAGTGCATCTGCCAGTAGTTCGATTTTTTTTTGAGCAGAATCAGTTTTCTTTCTAATTTGGAAGTTATGTGAAAGGCTTCCGGCGTTAGCACCGATACGTATAGGTATATCTGCTTCACCAGCTGCTTCAGCAACCGCTTTGATGTTGTCTTTAGAACCGATATTGCCGGGGTTAATCCTGATGCCGTGAATCCCCGCCGAAATAGCGGTAAGAGCAAGCTTATAATCAAAATGAATGTCTGCTATAGCAGGGATAATAGAGTTTTGAATAATATTACTAATATTATTTGCGGCATCCTGGTCAGGTATGGCAATTCTGATAATTTGACAGCCGGCTTTTTCTAATTCATCTATTTGTGCTATTGTTGTTTTAACATCCCTTGTATCTGTATTGGTCATTGACTGAATAGAAACAGGATTTTGACCCCCAATGTAAATATGGCCAACTTTTACTGCGCGACATTTTCTTCGTTGCTGTTTCATGATACTGTCTTTGAGATTCGTTTCCTGTTTCTGAAGGGATTACCCGCCCCTTTTGTTTTCCTCCAGGGAGGGGATATTAAGGGGTGGGTTCTTCGGCGTTCCTGTAGGGTGTGTTCTGTATGTTCTTTGGATGATTTACTATCGGTGTTTCTTTCGCATCTGATTGAAAAAATCTTGTAAAATTAGTAATCCTGTTTACATCATTAAATGTTACAAAAATCATCAGCGTAATAAGCAGAACAACAAATGCCATACAGATAGGCTGTAGATATCGTGTAGGTAAATTTCTACCAATTATTATTTCAATTACGGATATTAAGATATGTCCTCCATCCAGGACCGGTAACGGGAGTAGATTTATAAGCGCCAGGCTGAAAGTAATTAATGTAATAATATTTAATGCTAATATTACTGAACCATTGTAAACAGCTTTCCCAATAACAGTAACAATACCTATTGGGCCGCTCATGTGCCTAGCTTTGATTCTGCTTCCTTCAGAAAATATACCCTGCAGAGATTTATAACTCATCTGGATAACATTCATAAACTGCTGCCAGGGATTTGTATGATCATAAAATTTGACAGAAACTCCTTTTATAACATAGTATAGTTTGGGAGTAAGACTGATATTAAAGTTTTTATTATCTCTTTTAACAAGTAAACCTACCTGTTTACCTTTACTACTATTAATTATTTTTATAAACTGGGGAATGCTCTCAGGTGTAATATTGTTTGCTTCTAACAGGATATCTCCTGTTTTTAAACCAGCCTTTTCCGCAGGTGAATTTTTTCTCACATGTTTCACGACAATTGGTAGTGCATCAGAAGTGAATGAAATACCAATCAAATATTTATTTCCGTCTCCAAGTATATTTGGTTTTATTATTAATGAAGCCTCTTTGCTATCACGTAAAACAGTCACGCTCATTGCTTTTCCGTTACTTCTATCAAGTGCGGTTGTATAATCCTCATAATCAATGATTGGTGTGTTATTTATTTTTATTATTCTATCTCCGGATTTTAAACCGTCTTTTGCAGCGGGGGAATTGGCTTTTACCTGTATTATTATGGGTATTTCCGGTTTAAAAAATGGGTACGGGAGTCCTTCTTTTGCCATTTGCGGAAAAGAATCGGGATTAATTGCCGGACTGTAGCTAATTGTATTTATTTTGTCATCCTTTTTAATGCCAAGATTTACATCACCGATTGTGAAAATGATTTTCTGGACAAAACCACTCCAGTTAGTGTAAAAGGATTTGTTGTTAAGTCTTACTATGTCATCACCTTCTCTTAAGCCTGCACGGTATTCAGGACTGTCTTGAGTTATTTCAGCAACTATAATAGAGTTCATTTTAGGGCTGGCTTGTGGAATTCCATGGATCCAGAGTAATGTAGCTAGAGCAAACCCGAAAAAAATGTTAAATAAAGGTCCTGCAAAAGCCACTATTATTCTATCAATAGGCTTAATGGGGGGAAGTTTATTGCCGTTTTGATCCTCGAGAGAATCTGATGCTTCAAGCTGAGGTATATCTACATAGCCACCGAAGGGAAGACATCCTATTCGGTATTCAATTCCATTGCGGGTAAAACACCAGATTTTTTTAAATCCTATAGAAAAGGCGACTATATGCATCTTACGCCATTTGGCGGCAAGAAAATGTCCCAGTTCATGTATGAATATGCAGAAGCCAAAGAAGAAAAGGACAAAGATTCCTACGTAGAGATAGTTTAGAATAGTAAGCAGCATTTATAGTTTCCGTAAATTAAATTTGGGTTAATAAGATTGCTAATATATATTAGTATCTAAAAAAAACATTAGCCGGAAGTATAAAATGTTTACAGTTTGATAAAATTTCGTATAATTGATAGATCAATGCTCTGTTAATACTTGTAAAATATCAATAAAAAGATTAAATTTTATTGTTAATATAGCTTATTATTTAAAGAGGTAGTTTATAAATGGAGAATGAAAAAAATACCGAGATAGATAAAAACAAAGTATCTTCACTGAATGTGCTTTATGTTGAAGATGAAGAGTCTTTCTGTCAACTTGCTAAACAGTTGTTCAGTGATTATGGCTGTCAGCTGGAATTTGCAAAAAATGGATTTGGTGCTGTAGATAAATTCAAATCAAAAGAATATGATCTTTTATTTGTTGATAATTCAATGCCGGATATTGATAGTTTTACAGTTGTTAAAGAGCTGAGAAGTTTTGAGTCTGAACATCGTGATAAACAAACTGTTATCATTATGGTATCAGCAGATGACGCAGCTGGAAATCTAGAGGAAAACTTTGATGTCGGGTATGATGGATATTTGATTAAACCTATCAAGAAAGGTGACCTACAGGATATTTTTGATTTTTTGACTGAAGATAATAGTGAAGATACGGATGTAAAAGAAGAATCTGCAGATAGCGATGAAAAAATTGTTGTAAAGGTAGATAAAGATATTGAGAACATTGTCCCTGAATATCTTGAAAATATAATTACGGGTAGTAAAAAAATACCCGATGCTCTTGCCCGCTCAGATTTCGAGTTTATCTATAGATATGGCCATAATATGAAAGGTACGGGAACCAGCTATGGTTTTACTGCCATTTCGGAAATTGGGAGAGTGCTGGAGCAGGCTGGAACAGACAAGGATGTTCAAGTAATTAACAAAGAAGTAGCAAAGCTTACTGATTATATTAATAAAGTTCATATTGTTTATGAATAGACTATTTGTAATAGTCTAAACGATTGAACCATTTTTTGCTGTATAGGTGTACTTTGACCTGTTGCTAGATATCGATGCCAGGTTTCTCATCAAGTAAACTAAAAATAAGTCAGGTTTGAAGACTAAGACCATTTCCATCCATAATTGCAAGGACATTCCCTTTAGCACTCTATTTTAACATAGAGAATTCTTTTCAAACAGTGGTAATATAAAATTATGAGTATAAAAAAACCTTTAATATTGACCATTGACGATGATCCCGAATGTCAGCGACTGATAAAGACTTTTTTAGAAATAGAAAATTATGATGTTTTAACTGCTGATAATGCTGAAGATGGAAAAACTACTATAGATACTCGAAGGCCTGACCTTATTTTACTTGATATTCTTATGCCCGATATGAACGGGTATGAGTTTTGTGAGGAATTCAGAAAGGAAGAGGAAGAAGACTATCACCCCCCTATTATATTCCTAAGTGCTCTTGATGAGATGGAAGATAAGGCTCGGGCTTTTCAGGTAGGTGCTTCAGATTATATACAAAAACCAATTACCAAAAAGACTCTTCTTAATAAAGTTTGGATAAATCTGACAAGAAGTTTTGAATGGATGCAGGTTGCAAGCGGGGCAATGCCGCTGGGACAGGTTCTTACATCAGACTACTTTGACAAGTTTAGAGACTTTCTGAAAAACCAACTTAATTTCGATGAAGAAACAAAAGAAAAAATTGATAGTCTAGATATACTTCAGCCTTATGATATGGCAGAAATATTGGAAATTAACAGTAGGCATATGGCACAGTACATAGCTGCTTTTTTGCATTTGAAATATGTACAGGTGGTTATTCCCGAAACTATAAACACTGAAATCCTTGGTGCTCAATTTTGTCGGGCTCATTTTCTTGTTCCAATAAAGAGATCTGGTTCGACAGGTACTGATTTTGTGATGTCCAACCCATTTAACTGGGAACTTATTGATACATTAGATCAGGTTTCTAAAGGTGATAATTACAGAATTTTCATTTCAGAACCTCAAAATGTATTATCTTTTTTCAGCGAATCAAAAAAAACGGGCTCTAAAGAAAAGGAAGTTGTTTTTAGTATTTCTACCGGGCATGTTGAAGATGATAGTGTTATTTTCGGTGAAGTAAATGAAGAACTTGACGTAGAGACGTCTAAATATCCTAATCCGGTTAAATATATTGCCAATAAAATTATTTATAAAGCTGCTATGGAACGGGCGAGTGATATTCATATTGAATCTAAGCAGACAAGTGTTGTTATCCGTTTCAGAGTTGACGGTGAACTTATGGATATTTTGACCGTTAAAACTGCTACAGGGAATATGGTTTTAAATCATTTCAAAACTGTAGCCGGAATGGATATAACAGAGAGACTTCTTCCTCAGGACGGCAGTGTTGATACTAAAGTAGGAGATAGAGCGTTTAGGCTACGACTGGCTACGACATCCACTCCTGATGGAGAAAGTATGATTATTAGGATGCTGGAGCCGACTGCTAATGTATTGAAATTAAATGACCTTGGCATGACTAAAGACCAAATGAAGAAAATGGTTGAATTAGCTAAAACCCCAAGCGGGCTAATTTTGGTTGTAGGTCCGACTGGTTCTGGTAAAACAACAACAATTTACAGCTTGATTGGTTCGATAGATACTCAAGCAAGGAGTCTTTGTACTGTAGAAGATCCGGTTGAATATAGAATTCCTCATGCCAACCAGCAGCAAATTAATTTAAAAAGGGGGGTAACTTTTGAAAAACTCCTCAAATCAATAGTCAGACAGGACCCTGATGTGCTTTTTCTCGGTGAAACCAGGGATGATTATACGGCTAAAATGGCAATCGATTTTTCAAGTACAGGCCACCTGACTATAACTACTATGCATACGAAAAACGCTGTAGCAGCTTTATTTCGTATGGAAAGACTTGGTGTTGATCGGGCCGCTATGGCTGATGCGATTATTGGTATTGTTGCTCAGAGACTGATTAAGAAACCATGCAGATACTGTAGAGAAATAGTAAATATTACTCCAAAAGAAATAAAGCTCCTGGAACCTTTTACTGACAATATTCCTTCTGAAGTTGTTGTTACAAACGGTTGCTTAAAGTGTAATAATACCGGATATCGCGGCAGAGAAGGTGTATATGAAGTGCTGATAATTACTCCGCAGATATCTAAACAAATCAGGGAAGGTGTATCTGTTTTAGAAATAAGAGATTATCTGAGGTCTGAAGGAGCGTATCTTATTGTAGAACATGTTCTGGATAAAGTACGTGATAAGATTTTTACAATTAAAGATGCTTATCAACAGGTTCTCAGAGAGGAAAAAGAACAAATTGTTGAGTCGCGAAATAGAATACTGGATAGAACTTCAGTAACTCAAAGCGAACAATCAGTGCAATCCTCCGTACCTGGAGACAATTTGTCTCATCCTGAGCCACGAGGTAATTATTCTATGCCGGGACGCGGAAAAGCACAAACGAAACCCCTATCAACAGAGAATGATTCCGTGCCTGAGACTATTAGACCTGAGAAATCAACATCAAATATTATGAGAACACCTTCTAGGGAAACAGCTAAGGCCGACTCAAATTCGAAAAAACAAAAATCAATACTACTCATTGATGATGATGTAAATGTAAGGAATTTATTGAAGCATTATATTGCTAAACAGGGATATGATGTGCATGTTGTAGAAGATGGTGTACATGCACTCTTAATTATTGGAGAAAGGACTTTCGACCTAATAATAAGTGATATAAATATGCCGAATCTGGATGGTTTCAAGCTTCTGCAAATTATGAAACAGCAGAAAATAGATATACCTCTAATTTTTCTAACCTCTAGACATGAAGAAGAGTGTGAAGAAAAAGGTCTGAATATGGGGGCTGCTGATTATATAGTGAAACCTATAAGGTTTCCAGTCTTAAGGTTAAGAATAAAGAAGATTTTGGGTGAAATGTAATTCTCTCTAATTTGACGCCCACGAAATTGCAATGAATTAATATCTAACCTGAACTATTCATGCATTGAGTTTGCTGTAGCTACGAGGAAACAAAACACAGCTGTACTTTGTACTGCAAGTTGTAGTTGACGAAATAGATGCAGTAAAATCGGTGCACTTCCAGTAAAGAAATGAAAAATTTCTAAGAAAAATGAATTTTTTTACAAGTAAAGCTATAAGTTCCTTATAGTAATAACAATAAAAACTTTTTTCATTTCTTTATGAATAATTCAGGCTAACTTAATTCTAACATTACATAGAGTATTAGAGAGTCTATTTATTTCTTTTTACTACTTATTAATAAAGCTTAATATAGTGAACGGCACCTTAAGATTAATTACTGATTTCCGACCACTGATTACGGAGATCTCTCAAAAACATGCTTTTGAGACGGGCTCTACCTAGATTTTGTTCTTTAATTTTAATGCGTTTTTTTCTATGATATGCCATGATAAAAACGCTAAAATAAATGTAATGCAAAATGAAAGAATTGTCATTCCTATAATAGTAATTTTTGGGAGTAATGATATAACGGACTGTTGGATTGGAAAAGCATAAATATATATACCATATGAATAATCCCCAAATTTGTTGAAATTATGTAAAAAGTTTATCGGAACATACGCTATATAAAAGACAAGATAGGGTAATGTTATACAGTAAACAACAAAAAATACGTCTTTTTGAAATGTTGATGCGGCAAGTATCAGTACGGCCGGTAAAACTAACCAAAAAGAAAAATACAATTTCTCTCTGTACATATAGGCCGTCGCCCCTGTAAAAAATAATGAAAAGAAACGAATAAAAAGTCTAGTGTAGATAGAACTCACGGACGGATAAAAGTGATATATTATATTGAGTGAAAAGGAAACTGTAAATAAAAATAAAACTGTAAATTTAATGCATCGCAATTTGTTTTTTGACAGATTCATAGCCAACAAGGTTAAGTAACGCGACAAAACAGAAAAACAAAAACAAGATTTATCCTGAAAGACAGGGGTGTACAATTTATTTTTAAAGCATAAAAAAAATAAACCCAATCCGGCCATGATACCGTACATCATAACCTCATATGGCAGTGTCCACAACTGTCCGCTGATTATATTTTTAAACGGGACATTTGTAAATACGCCGGGTAAACTGTCGCGGATAGCGTTAACTGTGAAAATATTTTTTATTAAATACCTGTATGTGCCACTATTGGAGAGATATTCAGAAACCGGAAGCTTAGTAAAAATTAATCCGATAATAAAAACAATAAACAATATTGCGACAACTAATGCCGGATATATTCTTAACAGCCTTGACCATATAAAAGCTTTGATGCTACTTCTCTTCAAAAGACTGCGGACAATCAGGAATCCGCTGATCAAAAAAAATATATCTACTGCAATGCCGCCGCCTGTCATTTTTATTCTAAAATATAGAGGGTCCGCTCTTATATCGCCTATGACTGAGATAAAGCTGTGAGAATATAAAACGGTGGTTGCTGCGAGAAACCTTATAAGGTTGAAGTTATTGTTTCTATTATCTGTATTTATTTTGAAAATTGTCTTCACTGCATCTCTCCCTGCATAAACATAATTCATTAAATTCGTATTGCAACAATTTGTTAAAACTTTCCTTGTCTGGATTTGATGTTGAAATCCTAATACAAAATATGTGTGATGAAATAGGCTCCTTGACATAGCCCTTGATCTTAAATATTTAATAATACTACAAAATTTGTAATATTATTAAATATTTATAAAGTAAAAGGCTGTTTAAATATCAAGGTTATTGAAAAACTTTTTAACATCTTTATGTTTATAAAGAGACTTTTTTACTTAAAGTTAAACTTGTTTTAGGATACGTGTCATGTCGGATGATGTGATTTTTTTAAGCCGAACGATGGATTATATATTTTAGGTGTGGGCTAAAAGGAATAGTCCAAATAAAAAGTATAAAAAAATAAAATTGTTCATTGACTACAACTTCAAAATAAACTATAAATATCATTATAGTTTATTCTAAGTGATAATTAAGTGATTTGAAGTTTTGAAAATCTTATATTCCTTTGATTCAAACGTAGAAAAACCTAAATTGACTATATCACACCGCACGAAATCGCTACAACGGACATCGTTCTCACGCTGGGGGTATCGTGTCTAGGACCGAAATTGACTAAAAACGAAAATAAGGGGCCATAATGACGAATTTTCTAAGGTTAGCTTTGAAACCGCTACTAGTAGTGTGGGTATCTCTAGTATTAACGATTGCACAGGGTATGGAAGTGGATATCTTTGACTCTGATGATGAATCCATTAATGACGGAGCCTGCATGGCAATGATGGATGACGCAGTGATGGAGGACCAGGGTCCAGTTGTCCAGTGGGTCGACCATAACGGTTTAAGACAAACAAAGATGGTAGATGAAGCTGCGGCAGACCTGGCGAAGGCGATAGAGAGTGACGCCATTAACTTCGCAACAACCGGCGCAATGGACATGTTTGGCGCTGCAATGAATGTGGGATTCCTGGTGTGGATGATCGTCGGCGCTCTCCAGCCTGACCAAGATAAAATCATCATAGACAAACTGAATGCTATCAAGGCGGAACTGGATGGCATTAAAAAAATTGACCAAGAAAATCTTACATATGCTGTAGATATACTGCATTTACTGCAACAAGATAGACGTGAAGAAAATGAAAGAGCGTATGATGATGAATATATTGAGCAGTTTGCTTACGTGGAACGAAACGATTCTGGGGTCCCGGGGCTGGCGTCTGAACTGCGAACTTATAGCAGGCCTATGTCTGATTTTACAGAGAGGCTGTCTTCATTGGAATTAATAGATGCATATATAGCTAAAAATCTATCATTAGTTATAGCAAACATCCCTACGGATAAAAAACTAATGACTTATTTGCTGACTGAACCAGGTGATGGGGCTTCTGGTCCAAACTCTATACACGACGAAAGTGCTTTCGGATTGCTGAAAATGTATTTGTCGGATGATAAGGACCTTCCTAAATGCTCTTATTACGAAACGAAAATGCAAAATACATTAATTCGATTAATAGGCCCAGCATGCACAGATGGTCCATATGACAAAAAGTATATTGTGCAAGGGGAAAAGTGGAAGAAAATTCGAGATACTGCGTTTCTTAATATTACTATGAGCTTTATCAGTCATATGAAATTTAACCAAGATATGCTCAGCCTTCTCCTATTCCAAGACATCTACAGGAACTGTGTTGTCAGGGGGACCTCCAGGGCAACCGCATGAAATTGAGTTCAGTTATTTAGCTTTTTCTCTTTCCATTT
>CAZGAI010000016.1:0-17603 GCA_964523175.1 uncultured Victivallales bacterium
TATAACAATTCGCTGTTTAGGTCTGAAGTTGGAAAATTTTAAAATGGACCCTGTTCCGGAACAATTAGCAGTACATTTGAATAAGAAATATCCTGAAGGCAGTTTTAACTCAGTATATGAGGCTGCTTTCAGTGGTTTTTGGATCCATCACCGATTAATAAAGTTAGGCATAAATAATATTGTTGTAAATCCTGCAGATGTTCCAACTACAAATAAAGAGAAAAGTAACAAAAATGATATAGTGGATTCCAGGAAACTAGCTAAAGAACTTGAAAACGGGACACTGAACGCAATTCATATTCAGTCAATAGAAGAACAGCCCCGAATGGCACTAAGTTAAGCCTTTAAAAGGTTTTGAATATCCAATATTCAACACGAAATGTCCAACAGAAGAAGGAAAAACAAAAGAGTATAAACGCTTAAAGAATTTTAGTTGTTTTCTCGAATTTGTAATAGTTTTGTGTAATTATAGGTATTTTTACAAAAAGATAAAGTCTAAAGGAGCTTAACTTGAAAATTTCTTGTTAAATATTGGATATTTAAAATATTTTGTTGTTATATAATCCCTTATCTTAGCATTTAATAATACTATAAATTTTGTAGTATTATTAAATATTTATGAAGTAAAAGGCTGTTTTAGTGTCAACGTTATTGAAAAACTTCTTAACATCTTTAAGCTAAAGTAGTAGAATCATAATAAGATAATTAACGTAGGCGTCCGGCCGAAAATAATATTTTTCATGTTTTGTTTATGGAGGAGTATTGAAACATAAAAGAAATTCCATATAATGATTAAATAGGTATATGTTTACATATTCAGATCGCTGTTTTGTATAAATCTACCTACATCCATACCGCCTATCAAGCACAAACGAATTGGAGGATCATCATGCCAGAAGAAAAGAAAAATTTAAGCACGGAAGAAAAAATCGCCAAAGCGAAGAAGCTCGCTACGGAGATTAAGGAGTTGTGTCTATCGGAGCAGGAACTGTCCAGCATTGCAGGAGGGGGCGAAGGAGGTTGTTGGAAGGTGAGTCATGCGGAGGTAATCAGGTGATCGGCTCCACACAGGGTGGGGCGTTGTTGTAGTGTAGATGACGACTGTGGCGTTGTTTTGCTTGATTAGGGCACAAAGTCAAATACAGATTTTTCATTTACGAAGTTTTTTAGTCTGTAGATATAAGAGTCAATCAGTTCGAAAGGTCCGAGACCGTTTTAGCTGATTTATATTCTCATATTGTTAATATCAATGAACTTTAATGCCATAACAATGTAACGCTTTAATCCGCCTTTTCGTGAAACCAAGCCTTTCAGCCCTCCGTGAATATAGCATATCCATCTTTGAATATACAGCAGGAGATGGTTGTAGTTCTCTCCCTGCTCATAAAGCCGCCGTACATGTTCTTTGAATTTCTGAATACTTTTTTCAGAAGGTCTAAGCTTGCAGTTGGATTTAAAAAAATACCCTAAAAAATCAAAACCTCTGCTTATTCTACCTATAAACTTTTTTTCTGAGTGCAGAGAAAGTTTCAGTTTTGATACAATCTGCTTAATAATCCTTACAGCCTTTTTCAACTGCCATCTGTTTTTTGCAAGCACAATCACATCATCCATATACCTGAGATAAAAAATACTGCCTTTGGAAACCCTGTTCTGAACAGCCCTGTCAAGAGGAAGCAGGTAGAGAGCCCCGAGCAGAGGGGAAATAGAACCTCCTGCAACAATACCTTTTCCAGTATTCCGAATAATCCGGCAGTTTTATATAATCACGGACAACAGCATATAACTCAGGACTTTTTATTTCACTGTTTATCAACTTTAATAACACCTTGTGATCTATTTTTAATATAAATCTACCTATAATTTTATAGCTTTCGAATATTTACTTTTGAATTCATCAAGTGATAGACCTTCAAAAATATTTTTATATTCTTCTTCAGTTAACCCCAGCTCTTCCAGCTCAGCCATTACGTTCTGCTTTTTTTTGTCTAAATCTTCCAATGTCTCTGGTTTTTCAGATATGATTTTTTCTTTGACAAGATATTCTTTGTCATCTTCAGTTAAATTACAGCTGATGTAGGCTGTTAATTCCATTATTCGCTTCATCAATCTGCAGGTATTTTCGGATTGTTCAAAGACTGATCCGGTACTGCCCATATTATCATGGTAGCACCCGCCTGCGCAGTGATATTTAGCAAAGCATTTAGAGCATTTCTCTATAGTATTTACTGTTCTCATTAGGTAGGGAGCCCGATCCAGTTTATTATCATAAATACTCCCAAGCTTGTATTTTTCCGTTCCGACAAACCTATGACACAGGAAAATATTTCCTGAATTAGATACGGCAACATAACCTCTTCCAGCTCCGCATGGGGTCTCTCTCTTTTTGTTATAAATAAACTCACCAAGACATTCAAATAAGAGGTTGAACTTCTTCATTTTTTTAAGATTATCACTATTTCTGTCTTTAACATTTTTCAAAATAAGTCCGGAATCCGATTCAAGCATCTGTAGATAGCTGTCAATATTTATTTGTTTTTTATTAGTACCCTCGCTAAACAATGAAGATGAAGCAGGGGACAAATGGATTGTAGAAAAACCAATTTCGCATAGAGCCTCTCTTACACAAACTGGATCTGAATCTTCCATCATTGTTGCACGACAGGAAATATCAGGCATAACTGACAGGAGTTCTTTTATTTTAGGAAGAGACGAATCATACGTTGAACATTCCTTGTTTTTAAAAGGCCTCTGCTTATCCTGTATTTCTTTTGGACCGTCAAAGCTGACAAGCGGCATTATTTTATGGTCTTTTAGAAAAGTTAATTTTTCTTCATCCAGAAGTGATAGATTGGTTGTCATCCCGAAAGTAAATGTCTTGTCTTTTTCCTTTGTTATTTTATTGGCATATTCAACTACTTCTTTAATAAGGGGAAAGTTCATTAATGGTTCTCCACCGAAAAAAGTAATGCCCAGCTTTTTTACTTCTCCAGACTGTTCAACAAGCCAGTCTACAGCCTTTTTAGCGGTATTAGATGCCATATGACCGGAGGATCCGTAATTCCCCCCTTCACCGTAACAGTAGACGCAGTTAAGGTTGCACTCCTGGGTAACAAAAAGTGCTATATTTACAATTGGATTGCCAATAGGAGCAGCATTTGTTAAATCAGCGGCTGTTTTCTCATCTATAGATTCCGCTGTATTCTTTTCCGGATTTATTGCATACTTTTTATCGTCAAATGTAAAAACATGGTGATTTGCAACAATCATAATTTCTCCTATGAATAATCTTTGTATATATTAATATTTATCAAATAATCCACTTATAATCTCTTTCGTATTATATTTTCTTTTTTTTGGTATCTTATAATTCGGGTCATTAGATGTATGTTCAGATACTTAAATTTATAATACAATGCAGATAAAGCCCAGTATATTAAAATAATATAAACCCAAAATACAATGTTTGTTGTATTTGAAAATATCTCTTTAAGTAGTTGATTTGTCTTAGTTATTATTTCCCAACTATTGAGGCGTTGAAAGCGTCCAAAATATATCCCAAATGAGCACAAGAGTAAACTTATTCTTTCAACCGGCAGTATATGTGTTTTATAATTGTTCCTTATAAGATATCTGCAAAGCATTAAAAGCGAAAGTGTAAATAATTCTAAACATAACAAAATGTAAATTACATATGCGGGAACTAATACAAAAAGTACAAAAAACTTATTAGTATAAAAGTTGAAAGCGGATAATAAGTGGAAATAATCTGTTAATACATAGGGAGCATTGGGAAGAAAAATTAGAAAAACAAAAAATAATGGCCACCATAGAATATTTTTATGTGTAAAATTTCTGAAAGAAAAAATCAATACACTGATTATTAGAGGGATCAGTGCAAGAATAAAATTTTTTCCAAATGAAAAAGTCGGAGTGAAGTGCATAAATTTTGACCTATTACTAATTTTAGCAGTGGTAACTTCTTACTAAAAACAATCTAATTAAAAAAAATATTAATAATTTTGTGAGCAAAAATTAAAATTCCAACTAATGATGCAGAAATAGCCAGTATCAGTACAGCTCCGGCAGAGATATCCTTAATTTTTTTTATCTGTTCATTTTCTGTGCTGCATACTTCATTACAGAGTATTTCTATAGATGTGTTGATCATTTCCAATGAAATTACAAGTCCTATTAAAATAATCAGAATACACCATTGAGTTATTGATACGTTAAGAGTAAACCCCAGTATGAGTACAACTATCGTAGCAAAAAAATGAAATTTCATATTTCTTTCACTTAAAAATGCAGCAAATACACCACTAAATGCCCATTTAAAACTGTTAATAAATTGCATTAGTTTTTTCATATAATTTTCTAGCTTTTTGAGTATTTATATACAGTTTGAAAATAGATATAATGGTGAATCCGTCTACACTGAATATTTTAAATATTTTCAATCTCTATCATTAGTTTTTCTGAATACTTAGGAATAGCGCCGTATGATGAAGCGACAAAACCGCCGACTTTAACGGCGAAGTTTGCGGCTTCCTCCGGGGTTTTACCCGATAGGTATGCAAATAAAAAACCGGCACTGAAACTATCACCGGCACCTACTGTATCAGCAACTTTAACTTTAATTGACGGAATTTCATGAAAATTGCTGTCATGGTAGACAGCTACACCTTCTCCGCCCCGTGTAATACACACAAGTTTTATGTTGTATTTGCTACATAATTTTTCAGCAAAATCTTTTTCTGACAGTTTCTTGCAGAATAGTTGTTTTGAGAGAAATACTGCCTCTTCATCGTTTACTTTTACGATAGTGGATTTGTTCAGGGAAGCTTCGATCCAATCTTTATGGTAATATTCCTGTCGAAGATTTACATCATAAAAAATATGTTTAGCTGAAATATTTTCAAGTATGTCAAAAAGAAGCTTTCTGTTTGAGTCTGTTCTTTGTGCTAAAGTTCCGAAACAGAATACATCCCATTTATCAGAGGACAGTTCTTTTAACTGCTCTTTTGATAATGTAATATTATCCCACGCCGTTTTTTCATGAATAATATATGTAGGCATTCCGTCACCAGTCAATTCAACATCAACTGTTCCGGTTGGGTAATCTTTAAGAACTGAAATGAAAGAGTCATTCATATTGAATAATTTAACTTTATCAATAGCCTGGTGTCCAAGATCATCGTCTCCAAGTGCCGAGATAATATAAGAACTCATTCCACCCATTTTAGCCATGTGGGCTGTAAGATTAAACGGGGCACCACCGATATGTGCTTTGTTTTCAATTATATCCCAGAGTATCTCTCCAAACGATATAGCTTTCATGAATATTCCCTTTTTTATATTACAGGTATGGTATCGAGTAGAGACGCAAAATTTTGCGCCTCCTTGGACGTGTCATTAGACGCAAAATCTTGCGTCTCTACGCGGTGTTTATTTTTATTAATAATGAGTATTCCGTGAATATGATTTGGCATTATAGTGAAAGAATCCAGCTCTACAAATGGAAAATGTGTAGGTATTTCTGACCAGTATGTATTTGCTGCTTTGCCTATTTCAGAGAAACACATATTTTCATTATCTCTTCTGGCAAAATAATTCTTTTGCTTTGCGGTACAAATAGTAATAAAATAACTCGCATCATAGCTGTAATTCCAAGCAGGGTGTCTTGCTGTTTCTACTCGATATTTGTTCTTATACATTTTATTCATTATTTTGCCTATTGTATAGGGGGTAGAGACGCAAAATCTTGCGTCTCCACACCGGCCTTTTGAATGCCGGATGTGTTTTTAATAAAACATAAAACCATATGTTATTCTATACGCTCAAGCCATGTTGCCGATGAGGCATCGGGTGGCATGCGCCAGTCGCCGCGCGGAGATAAAGCTATTGTACCAACTTTTGGGCCGTCAGGAATACAGTTTCTTTTAAACTGCTGTGAGAAAAAACGCCAAATGAAGAATTTAAGATATTTGTGAATAAATTCTGTTTCATATGCACCTTTAAAGGCAATATTAGCTAGTTCCATAATTTTATCCGGTGATGCTCCATATTTTACAGTATGGTAGAGGAAAAAGTCATGAAGTTCATATGGGCCAATAATATCTTCTGTTTTTTGTACGATCTCTCCCTGCTTATCAGGAGGTAGTAGTTCTGGGCTTACAGGTGTATTAATGATATCTATCAGTGTAGACTTAAGTACTGTTTCAGACTTGTTCGCATACCACTCAATAAGATATCGAATCAAGGTTTTAGGCACTCCGCAGTTTACAGCATACATTGACATGTGATCTCCGTTGTAGGTAGACCATCCAAGTGCTATTTCAGACAGGTCACCGGTGCCGATAACGATACCACCTTCTTCATTAGCTGTATTCATTAGAAGCATTGTACGCTGCCTGGCCTGGACATTTTCGTAAGTTGTATTTTGTACTGATGAATCCAGATGTAACAGTTTAAACTGTTCCTCACATACATTTTTGATATTAATTTCTCTTATTTCACAGCCTATTGTTTTGCACATAGCAATAGCATTGTTGTATGTTCTGTCTGTAGTGCCAAATCCCGGCATTGTTATGGCTATAATATCTTTGGATGATTTATTTATCAGTTCATGAGCGACTTTTGTTACTAGCAGAGCAAGTGTTGAGTCAAGTCCACCAGATATTCCAATAACTGATTTTTTTGCCTTAGTATGTTCAAGTCTTTTTGCCAGTGCTGAGGACTGAATATTGAAAATTTCAGAGCATCGTAGGTCCTGTTGTACTGGGTTTGAGGGAACAAATGGGTGTGGGTTTATCTGCCTTTGGATGTTAGTGATTTGATTAAAGTTGGCAATATTGACCTTGCGATAATCTTTGAATTGAGGCATTAAAGCTTTTAGGTAATTAGCTGAAATGCCGATAGAGCTTTCAGATGTGCGAGTTGCCAGAAGCCTTTGGCAGTCAATATCTGAATAGGAAATATAATTTTCTCTCTGGAATCTGTTGTTCTCATGAATCAATGAACCATTTTCTGCTGTCAATGCATGCCCTCCGTACAAAACATCAGATGTAGATTCACTGACCCCGGCAGAGGAATAAATATATCCACAGATGCATCTGGCACTTTGGTTTCTGATTAGTTCGCGCCTGTATTCGGACTTACCTACAAGTTCATTGCTTGCTGAAAGATTTGCTATGACTGTAGCTCCAGCTAAAACGTGATATGAACTCGGTGGAATTACTCCCCATAAATCTTCACAAATCTCTATTCCAAGTTTAAACTCTTCATTAAATTCAAAAATTATATTTGTACCAAATGGGATCTGCTTATCTAAAAGTTTAATTGTTTCATTTGAAAAAAAATCGGTATAAGCAGTAAACCATCGTTTTTCATAAAATTCACGATAGTTTGGAAGATTAGTTTTGGGTACAATACCGAGTATATCTCCTTTATGAATAATGGCTGCGCAGTTATAGATTGAACTATTATGAAGAATAGGAAGACCTACTGCAGAAACAATGTTGAGTTTTTTTGTATACTGGGCAATGTAGTATAATGCCTTTTTTGCTGAATTCAGCAGTGTGGATTGATTAAAAAGATCTCCACATGTGTAGCCGGTAATACATAATTCCGGAAAAACTATAAGGGATGAAGATTTACTATCAGCTTCATCTATACATTTAATTATTTGTTCAGTGTTATATTTCACATCCGCTACGCGAATTACAGGGACTGCAGAAGAGACACGATAAAATCCAAACATCTGTTTTCTCCTTTACTTTTTCTTTTCGGGTATTAATGTTTTAATATACTCTATATCCGATTGGTGCGTAATTTTAGTGTTAATGTCAGGATTTTCTACAAGATATACAGGGAAATCTGCGTATTCCATGGCGCCGGCATCATCTGTTACTGATGCACTGTCTTGTAGAAGTGTCCTATAGGCTGACTTTAATTCATCAATTTTAAAAACCTGAGGTGTTTCGACAGTCCAAAGGTTTGTTCTGTCTAAACTCTCCAGGACTATATTTTCATTTATTGTACGTTTTACTGTGTCGTTAATTTTTTTAGCCGCAACGCCACTTCCTTTTTGCTTGCACATTTCAAGGCATTTATATAGTAACTTTTTATCTGCCAAAGGCCTGGCAGCATCATGAATAGCTACATATTTAACACTTTTTGGTAGTGCGTTCATGCCGTTGATTACTGAATTATAGCGTTCTGCTCCTCCGATAGTATATATAAACTGATTTTCTGGGATAAATTTATCCGCCAGTTTTTTAAATTTTTCGATTAAGTCAGAATGGCATACCAGTACTATTTGGGTGTCAGGACATGAATTGCGAAAGTTTAACAAAGAATATATAAAAACTGGGTATGCCGGAGGCATTTTTATTTTTTGTTTTGGGGGAGGTTTGGGCGACTCCGGTGGTGCAATAGGCGTGTGGGGCTTTGATAGACAGATTGATGATGGTATATATTCGAGTAGCTTATTTCCCCCCCCGAAACGGGTACCAGTTCCTCCGGCAACGATAATAATGCCAAGCTCTTTATTCATGATATTTACTATTAGTTTTTTCTTTTAATTTTAAATATAATTTATTGTATTTATGAGGAAAAAGGTCTTTTGCTTTTTTTAAATTTAACATAGCTTGTTTAATTTTACCACGTCTGAACTGAGCCAGTGCTAGATCATAGTAAAAAGAGGCGCGTTTTAGAGAACGTAATACAGCTTCTCTATAATATTTTTCAGAAAGGCCCCATAAGTTTCGTTCTCGGGCAGCATTTCCCGCCATGGCCCACGAAAATGGTGAATAGGGCAGTAATTCTGTACAGGTTTTAAGTGAACTGTTTATTTTTTTCATAGGGATTTTATTTTTTGTAAACTCTAGGTTTATAATATCAAAAGGTGAGCAGAGACGATTAAGGTTTTGTGCGGCAATATCTCCCGGAATTCTGTTTAGTGCAAAAATAATAGTTGTTACTGAAATTATTAATGCGACAATATTCCAGGCTGTAAAAAATTTACATCCTTTGATTATACTATGAGTTGTCGAATAATTGCTGTCATGTAAAAGCATTAGAGCTACAATAAGGATACCTGTGGCGACTGTAGCCGGAATTTGGATATTAACGTCAAGTAAAGAATGAATAGACCATGCTGTCCACCCTAAAAGAAGTGGAAAACTGAGCTGTTTATAGAACTGTATATTGTGATTTATATATATTCTTCTGGTTAAAATTATTATAGGATAAACCAGTATTGCTGCAGCACATAAAAAAGCTGAAATTCCGGCTTGTGACCCCATAGATAAAATAAAGTTATGCGGCATATGAGGAGCTTCAGTGTTTGGTAGTTTTTTTAGAAAAGTGTAATTATGAAAAAAATCGCCCCACCCGCCTCCGATAATAGGATTGTTTAGCATCATTTTGAAGGCTGTTTGAAAATAGTCCAATCTAAAAAATATAGTGTCCAAGAGTGAACCTTTTTTATTGAAATATAAAATAGCAGAGCAAACAATTACAGAACCGGCTACCAGTAAGCTTATTTTAACTTTTCTAGAGAATGGTAAAATGAATATTAATAGAACTATAGCGCAGAAAAAGGATAAAAATGCTGCGCGGCTGCCTGTTCGAAAAAGTGCGTAGAAAAGAATAAATGCAAAGATTAATGTAAGAATATATTTAAAGAGATTATTTTTAGTGTTTTTAAATATAAACCACAGGCATAAAGGGAGCGTTAGAAGTAAATGGGCAGCAAAGTTATTACTTATTGCAAAAGTTGAAAAAGCCAGGTTTTTCTCATCAAAAAGCCTGTTTTTGAAATCGATTGCAATAGTTGCCCCTTTATCTAATATGTTAGTAAGTACATAATTTTTTGTTTCATCTAATCCATAATGATGTTGATATATACCGTAAATAGCAACTAAGACAGAAGAAGCAATAATAGCGTAAATTAGGAAGTTTTTATAAGCTTTGACATTCAGTTCAAGAAGTCTGAAAACAGCAAGTGCAAATGAGGCAAGTCCAAACAGATAAATACACTCTAAATAAGCAAAATCAAGGCAGCTGGATTTAATAAACCCTAATATTGCTACGATGGATAATAGTACCCAGAGAAAAGGTATTACCAGGTTTGAGTAATTTTTATATATTCTATGCGGATATTTAAGCAATATGACGATTGTTAATAATAGAATAAAGCTTGATAATAGGGAGAAAAGTGTTGCGGGCCATGAAAAAAAAATCCATGTGGATGGAGAGATCGGAAAGAAAGAAGATTCTGGTAAAGCAGCAGGATTTCCAAATTTTAGAGGTAGTAGAAAAACAAAGATTGATACTGTGAATACAAGTAATCCGACCTTCATGTTTTCTGTTGTACTGTTTTTATACATATTAAAATCAGTTTTGTAAGAGCTACAGAGTATTATTTATGCAATATGATTAATATAATATTATGTCAATATGGTTGTCCTGCAAAAAAGTTGAAACCTGCAGTTTTATACTTTTTCCTTTTTCCCACATAGCTAAGGAGCATAATTAACCAAGCAGGGCTTTTGATGTATCGTTATCGCCTAAAATACTGTGGCTGATGCGACTTTGCCGGTAAAGCAGGAAACGACACTGGCAAGATTAGCAGCAAGAATAACTATTTATTTTTTCGTATGAGTTTTTTGCTTTTGTTTGTTTATTTCTTCGCTATCATCAAGCTTTGCTATTTCATCTGTTATAATATTATCCTTGGATTCTTTAGGACTTTTTTTAGCTTTTTCCGAAACACCTGAGATTTTGTATTTATCTGGATAAATGACACGTACTTCTTCTTTTGGGCATGATAAGTACTTGGATGAGTCGTCGATATATACTGTGACATGCTGTGTGAGTAGATTACGGTCCACTATTCTACCTACCCCTTCGGAACATTCGCAGAATGCGCCACGCCTTGGCATATCCTTATCAAGTTCCAGATAGCCGCAGTGTTCGTATTTTAGGCAGCATTTTAGTCTTCCACATGTTCCTGAGATATTAACAGGGTTTAAAGACAGATCCTGTTCTTTGGCCATTTTAACATTAATGGATTCAAATTGTTTCAGAAAACGTTTACAGCATAAAACTTGTCCGCAGGTGCCGAGGCCGCCAAGAATAGCAGTTTCATCTCTCACACCTATTTGTCTAAGATCTATTCTTGTGCTTAGGCTTTGTGATAAGTCTTTTACCAGCTGTCTAAAGTCAACTCTACCCTCTGCTGTAAACTGGAATGCGACTAGCTTTCTATCAAATGAGTAATGAACGTTAAGTAGCTTCATAGGTAGCTTTAACTTTTCTATATGAGTTTTGGCTGTTCTGTAGGCAGACTTTGCTCTCATCATATTTTCATTAGCTTTACTCTTATCCAGCATTGTAGCTTTTCTGGTTATTTCAGGTAAATCTTTTTCAAGTGCCGGTGCCAGATTTCCAGCAAATCTTCTGATTCTACCGTAATCGAGACTGCGGTCTTTTTTTATGATACAGTAATCGCCCTCCTTTAATTTCAGAGCATCGTCTGCAAAAGATTCATAAGTAGCGCCTGTATCAAGTAATATTTCATATAATAGTTTCATATAATGTTTTCTTTCAAATGTTTCAACCAAGTTAAACTTATTCTATTATTTTCTTTTAATGACAATGATATTGTTTTCTATAAACAAATAAAAAGGCAAATACCTGTACTATTAAAATATTCTTTACCAATATATACTGATTTAATATGTTTTTTCAATATGATATGCTATAATAAATTCAATTGCTTCACTATTTTGATTGAAAGAGTATATGAAAAAAGTTACATCCCGATTTTTGATTTTTGTCTCTGTAATTTTGATTGTATTTGTAATTTTTATTTTGGTTTTATCTATTCTCCTTATCTCTGTTGATTCTGTTTCATCAAGAGAGGACAGTATGGATTATGTGGCTTTAGCGACGGTTAATCGAAAATTACAGGATGAATTTAAGTATATATCAAAACTAGAAAGTAATAATACTCCTAGAAAAATTATTTTTTCTAAGCCTGAAGTAAATGCTTTGCTGGCAATGTTGGTGTCAGGTTCCCGAATGATAAATTTGGACCGTAATATTTTCTCAGATATTCTTATCAGATTTAACCTTGGAATATTTTCTTTTGGTGCTTCCAAGAAAATCTCTTTCATAACTCCTTTTGGAAGATATATAAATATAAGAAGTAAGTTTACCTTTTACCTTGCAGACAAAGACGTTAAAATTGATGTTCTGTGTGTGAAGGCAGGTGATATTAATATGCCAATTTTTTTGATTGATTATTTTATAAATCAAAATTTGAGTAATATTAATACTATCCCTTTAATACAGAGGCTTTTAGTGTCGGTGAAAGAAGTTCGTTCATGTAATGATAAACTGATTATTGTCTATTATCCAAAGAGCCTGAGGCAGGCGGTTTCCAGATTGCGATATGGTATCCGGCACAAAATGAGACTTTTTCATGGGTGGCTGGATATGCCTTTTTTATCACAAACTAAATCCTAATATTGTTTTAGTCAGTTTTAGGTATTCTGCTGGACTTAGGTTTTCTGCTCTTATATTCAAATCTATTTCTAGATTTGTAAAAATCTGTTCTAAGTCAATTTCTTCAAATTCGGGACGCAAATTATTTATCATCTTTTTTCTTCTTTTAGAAAAAGCGGTTCTTACTACTACATTCAAAAGCTTCCGCTCCTGTATTGTCGGGATAGTTTGCTTTCTGATAAATTTTACGATAGCTGAATGGATAACAGGTTTTGGATAAAAAACTTCAGGCGACACTGTTCGAAGGTATTTTGTTTCGTATACGTTTTGTATTTGTACTGTTATGCTTCCGTAGTTTTTATTGTTAGGTGAAGCTGCCAGTCTTTCCGCTGTTTCTTTTTGTATAAGGAAGAGCATGTTTTCCGGGGGGGATGGCATATCGATAAATTTAGCTATTAAGGGAGTCGTGATTGAGTAGGGGAGGTTTGCTATTATACGGCAGTCTTTATTTTTTGGAACAATATTACTAAAATCCAGTTTACAGGCATCCTGGTGCATTAAATGAAAGTTAGGTGAATGTATAGAATCTTTCAAATAGCCTGCAAGTCTGGAGTCATATTCAACGGCAGTTAAATTTGCTCCTGATTTCAGGATAAGTTTTGTTAAGGCGCCAAGACCAGGGCCAATTTCAATGATGAATTCGCCTTTTTTGGCGGCGGCCGTTTTAGCTATAAAATCCAGTAGATTGTTATCTGTTAAAAAATTTTGGCCCAATTTTTTAGAAGGCTTAACATTTAACTTTTCAAGAATAAACTGTAAATCTTTTTTTTTCATTATAATATGGACAAATTAATGTAGAGGTGTTATCTTTCTCAGAAAAAAGCTAATTCCGCACTTGCGAAAGTAACTATATTTTGACTCTTTTTTTAAGTTGGAGGAGCGTTAAAAATATCCAGCTGCTACGTTCTATTAAGCAACTGGATATTCAATTTATAGATCTGAACAATATATAAAATGAGAAGGAATCAATGTTTCTGTTTTAACGCATGTTACCTGATAAATACTATTCTATTTATCTAATCCTCCGGGGTTTCTGTTATTTTTTATTGGTTGAACAGTGGTCGTAATGGGTTCAGGGGCTGGTACAGGTGTAACAGCTTTTAGGTTTGTGTCAGAGTCGTCAGGCTTAGGTTTAATTATCGAAGTAGGTACGGGTAGGTTTTTCAATTGCTGTTCAGCCAGTTTCTCCAATACTTGTTTAGTAATTAAAATTTTGAAATTAAGTTCTTTGTCACTTGCTGTTAATGAAATATCACCTGCATTGATACCATTCTTCGCATTCGAAATGAACATAGCAGTTAGCATTTGTGCCGGCATTAATATTTTCTGCGCATCCTGTTTGGTTGCACATTTAATGTTTCCGCCTATGGTAAGTACATCTTTTGAGTAGTCGGCAGAAATTAAGCCGGCCTGTACTTGAATTGTAGATGGATCGACACCAAAAGCCTTAAGTAAATTTTCATCAATTACGCATCCCACCCAGATCATATTGTTACGTTTTGTGTTGTCTGTAAGTTTCATCAGCTCGGGATTGTCTATAACAGATTTACCTTTGCCGTTTGCAAGATCAATTGTTTTGTTTATGACATTTTCTGATCCAATAGCAATTAGATTATCTGTCAGTACTGTTATGAATACCTGTAGGTTATTATCCCGTGGTATCTGGTAAACCATCTGCTTATTAATTTTTTCAGAGGTTATTTTAACATTGATTTCGCGTTCTATAATAGGGATGAGTTTTTTGATATTTATTTTATTGTCTGTTTTAATCAGAATTAACGCGTTTGGAATTAGCTCAGTATTTTGAGCATCGGTATGAGGAGAAATAGCGAAGTAAATAGTGTTAATGTTATTCCATCCCATTCCGGCATTGTCCAGTTCTTTTACAAAAGAAGTATCCTTGTTTGCATCAATTTGTTTTTTAACTATATCAAGTTTAGACAATTCAGCTACATTAATTTCACCTATAGTACTGCACTCATATGGCGTCAGGCTGAAAGGAGTTACAGCTGTATCTGTTTTTGAACAGCCTATTGAGATAAGACAGGTTGCAATGATAACCAGCAAAAAGCTTATAATTCCAATTGAAAGTTTACTTATATGTTTTTTCATATCTATATTTCTTTATTGTATTAAGTTAAATGATAAAATCAAAATGAATTTGTTTTCAGTAGCACAAGTGTGCAGGCTCTTTCTACATAAATATTCTTTTCTCTGCATATTTCTTCCAGTTCGTCATTTTCAGTTCCGGGATTAAAAATAATTCTGCTGGGAAATAATTTTAGTATTTCATTTTTCATTGAAGATGATAACGAGGCGTTGACATAAATACTTAATGTATCAATAGGTATACTGATTGCAGAAAGATGTTTATATGTTTTCAGGCCATTTACTGAAATACCCGATGGGTGAACTGGAATTGTATTATAACCGTTCTCTAACAAAAGTGCTACCGCCTGGTTTGAGTAACGGTCCGATTTGGCAGAAGCTCCAAGTACAACTATATTTGTTTTTTTCATGTTTTACGGTAGTTATTTATTTGCTTTGCAGGAAATATTAAAATAAACTATTTTTAATTTTTTTAAAAATAATATTTTCATGAAATCAATCTAATTCACTATTAATTGCCTTCATAAGTTTGCTTTTGTCCTGGACCCCAACGAACTGGTTTACTGTTTCTCCGTTTTTTAAAATGAATATTGCAGGTATGCTGCGAACACCAAATTTTTGAGCCAGTTTAGGTGAATCATCGACATTAACTTTAGCTACTTGAACCTTATCACCCAGTTCTTCTGCTACTTTTTCCAGTATTGGTCCAAGCATTTTGCAAGGGCCGCACCAGGGGGCCCAAAAATCAACTAGTGTGATGCCTTTTGCTGTTTCTTTCTCAAAATTAGTTTCATTTAATTCTATTAGATTTGCCATTCTTTTCTCCAAGCTGTTGAAAGTTTATCAATTATGAACTATAAAAATATTTCAGAGGGACGAATGAAATATTATTTAAAACTACAATATATCAAATATTATATTTTTTATGAAATATTCAAACTAGAGGAAGGGAATGTTTAATAAATTTTATAGATTAATCAAAAAATATTATTTTAAATTGTTACGATCTAATGGTTCTCCTCACTGCTTGGCAATGGCTATTGCTTTAGGCTTTTTTGTTGCCTGCTTTGTACCTCCTGGGGGGCATACCGTAATAGTTCTGCTTTTGGCATTTCTGTTTAGAGCGGATAAAATACTTGCATTTGCTGCTACCTGGATTGCGAATCCCTATACGATGCCTTTTATGTATCCGGCGTTTTGTTATGTAGGTTCAAAAATACTTGGAACTAATATGTCTTTTAGATTCATAGATAAAGAAATATCATATGTAATGCATAATTTTTCATGGCATAATCTCTTTAAAACGGGAGAAGTGTTTGCCCTTTCTTTTTTAGTTGGAGGTTTGGTTTTTGGAATAATATTGGGTGGTATTGGATATTTTTTTACATATAGAGCTATAGTTACATATAGAAATAAAAAAGCTATGCATAGAAATATGAAGTCTGAAAAAATAGAAAAACCAGCGAAAAACTAAATAACATATGAAAGCCTTATAATGTTTAAGAAACTATGGCGTTTAATTAAAATTTATTACTATAAATTTATCAGAACAAGCGGGAGTCCGCATAAAATAGCCTTGGCCGTAGGTTTGGGCTTTTTTATAGGTTGTATAATTCCAATAGGAATTTGGGGACAGACGGTTGTAGTCATTTTCGTAGCAGTTAAATTAAAGGTTAATCCAGGCATAGCTTATGCTGCTACCTGGATATCTAACCCTTACAGCGTAGTATTTATGTATCCCATGTATTGTTATGTGGGGTCAAGAGTGATTGGCGCAGGCTTGTCTCTTAACTACATAAAAGTGGCCTTTATGCATGTTTTGCATGACTTTTCATGGAACGGACTTGCAAGTCTTGGTTCGCATTTAGCAGTTTCATTTTTTATAGGAGCATTAATTTTTGGCATTGTGACTGGTGTAATAGGTTATTTTTTTATCGGTTTTTTTGTTTCAAAATATAGAGAAAGAAAAAAAGCGAGAATAGCAGCCAAATATAAAAAAGAATGATTTAATTTAAACAAGGTAGTTTTTTATTTCTTATAAACACTTATAATTTATATAAACTTAAACAAGATAAATTTCTTATGTGTGAAAATTTGGGATGATTAAGTTTGGTACCAGAACAGAACTGCACCTTCCAGCAGACCAGCCTATAGAATTGCTGGTAAAAGAAGGAGATAAAGTATCTGCCGAAACTACTATTATTGCAAGATTAAAATAAAAAAATGATGATTTAAAAATGAAGAAAAAAACAGTTGTTTTTTTGAAGAGAAATAAGTGGCTTAAGGCTGTACCTAATACGCTGACCATTTGTAATTCTCTGTGTGGGTTTGGTGCTATATTGAATACATTGCAGGCGTATAAAGGCACTTATGATCCGGCAGATGTGTTTATAGTCAGTTCATGTATGATTTTATTTGCTATGGTCTTTGATGCATTGGACGGATTTGCCGCCAGAATTTTTAATGCTGCTAGTTTAAAAGGAATTCAGATGGATTCCCTTGCAGATATGGTTACTTTTGGTGTCGCTCCTGCCGTACTTGTTGCTGTTATGGCTCATTTGTATTCTGATACAAAGATAGGATATTATATGGCTTGGCTTTTATGTGCGATATATCTTGCAGCTGCCGCACATAGACTTGCTCAGTACAATGTGATGACTATGGTTGAAAAAAAGAGTAGTCAGAAATTTTACGGATTGCCTACACCAGGCGGTGCTGCAGCTATATGCTCACTGGTTTTTTTATTTGGAATATATGATCCAGGGCATAGCTTGGTTAAACTGCTTCCATGGTATGCAGGTGTACTTGGTATTATGCTGGTTAGTAAAATAAGATACCAGCATATGGGCAAATGGTTAGGAACAATTAGAAAACATAAAAAAAGATTTGAAGGAAATATTTTAATTGATAACAAGAAA
>CAZGAI010000017.1:0-17577 GCA_964523175.1 uncultured Victivallales bacterium
CCACCACAACCAAATGGTACTCATAAACGGAATAGAATACAAAGCATTTCCAGCTTTGAAATATTTATATAGATGATTCAGAACAGTTTGACGTTTAATACCATAAATTCTCATTATATCTCGAATATCATTTTGTTCATTATACGCCTGTCCAATAATATAGAATTTTGATTTTCCTGTGGTCCGTATTTTAGGCTTTTTCCTCAATACAGCTGATACTTTTGGTTTTTCGTCAAGATCATTTTCATAACAGTATTCAGTAATAATATCAATAAACTCTTTCCCGTATTTTTCGTATTTAATTTTACCCATTCCGTACATCTGCATCATATATTTTCGGGATTGGGGGAAATAGGTAGACATATCAATAAGTGCTCTATCTGGAAAAATAGCGTAGGGAGGAAGGTTAGCTTCATCAGCCAGGGTTTTACGTTTTTGTCTTAATATCTCAAATAAGTTCGAATCACCCGTTCTTTCCCGTTCTACTTCTTCATGGTGTTTTCTATAAATTTTTTCGGCAGCATCATCGATCCTCCCTAGAACTTTAAGTTTAGACCGCATTACCTCCCACGATTTTGCTGTAAGTTTCAAACTGCTATGTTCCATATCAAAAGCTAAAAGTCCCTTTGATACAAACTGGCGTGCTAAATAAAACCAATGTTTTTTAGAAACATCGGTTCCAATACCATACGTCGATAGCTGATTGTGGTTAAATTTAAATACCTTTTGAGATTTAGATCCCCTTAAAACATCAACAATATGTCCGGCTCCAAATATTTCACCAGTTCGTTTAACACATGATAAAAATTTCTGAGCATGTATAGTTATATCACTTAAATCTTTTGATTCTGTTTGACAGTTGTCACACATTGAACAGTTTTCTACATTATAATGTTCTCCAAAGTAATTCAGTAACGGTATCCGTCTGCAATCTTCTGATTCAACAAATCCGATTAAAGAGTTCAAGTGTATATTGGCTACACGCTGCTCTTTCTCATCTTTCTGATCAATAAAATATTTAATCTTCTGAATATCAGCATAACTGAACAGTAAAAGACAATGAGAATCAAGACCATCCCTTCCGGCCCGGCCTATCTGCTGATAATAACTTTCAATATTCTGCGGCAGATCATAATGCACTACAAAACGAATATTAGGCTTATTAATTCCCATACCAAATGCAATAGTAGCTACTATGATCTGAATATCATCTTTAATGAACAATTCCTGATTCTTGTGTCGTTCTACATTTGATAATCCTGCGTGATAGGCCTTGGCTGAAAAGTTACATCTTACCAGTAAATCGCATAGTTCCTCTACCTGCCTGCGTGAAAAACAGTAAATTATGCCTGACTGTCCCGAATACTTCTTCAAAAATTTAACTGTTTGTTCAGCCGGGCTATTTTTGGGCACAACCTGTAGAAATAGGTTTGTTCTGTTAAAGCTTGATACAAATTCATTCTCATGTTGAAACTTCAAATTATTTTGTATGTCTTCCTGTACTCTTGGCGTGGCAGTAGCAGTGAGCGCAACACAGACAGCTTTTGGAAATTGATTTCTAATTTCCGCTATCTGACGGTATTCAGGCCTAAAATCATGGCCCCATTCTGAAATACAGTGTGCTTCATCAATAGCTAAGCAGTCAACCTGCCTTGATAATAGTAGTGCTAAAGTTTTCTGCATTAGGAGTGTTTCCGGAGCAAGATAAACTATTTTAACTTCATTTCTGACTATCCCAAGAATGTTTTTATTATATTCCGCTTTAGATAGTGAACTATTTAAAACAACAGCCTTAACCCCGAGTTCATTAAGCTGCCCAACCTGATCTTTCATTAACGAAATAAGAGGGGATACAACAACAGTTAAACCATTAAAGAGTAAAGCCGGAATTTGATAGCATAATGACTTTCCACTACCGGTAGACATAATAACCAGAGAATCTTTACAGTTAAGGATATTTTTAATAATATCCTCCTGCAATGGACGAAACTCATCATAGCCAAAGACTTCTTTTAAAATTTTCCCTGCATTATTTATCATTGTATCTGTACATTTCAGATTTAGAATTTATAATTTGCAAATTGTTCTTTTGGGGTGTGGGCAAAGCCCGTCTTAATAGTTGTTTTGATCGATCGCTACTAAGGCTAAAATTCACCGATTTACAGGCTCACTAATTACCCCCCTACACGACAAACATAGCTTTAAGCATTGCTTCAGCTTCTTCTTTTTTATCAAGAAATTCGGCAATTTTTAAAGCAAAATCAAATGAAGCTCCTGCCGCTTTTGCTGTAATAATATTCCCGTCCTGTTCCACTCTATTCCCAGTATAAGTAATATTATCTCCAAAAATACCTTCTACAGATGGATGGGATGTAATAGTTTTATTATCCAGAATTTCAGCTTCATTTAAAACAATTGTAGCTGCACATATTGCAGCTACAAGATTTCCTTTTTCATATGTTCTACTAACAAGTTCAATCACAGCTTTGTTATCCCGAAGGTTTGTAGAACCGGGCATTCCGCCGGGAAGAATTACTGCTTTTGGTACTCCGGATATGTCGGCAAGCATTATGTCAGCTTCCACTATAATACCATGAGCACCTTTAATTTTATTATTTTTTCGTTGGGAGTCAAAATTTTGAGCCCCAACTATGATAATCTCAAACCCAAGCCTTCTTAGAAAATCTATTGGAGCAAGAGCTTCAATCTCTTCAAATCCTTCAGCTAAAATAAATATAATTTTATCTTTCATAGTTATAAAATCAAGTTCCTGCCATCATAGATTTAACATCTTCGTCAGCTGTTCCTATAGCTTTTAAATTAAATTGATCAATAATAATTTTAGCTACATTTGGAGATAGGAACCCCGGCAAAGTAGGCCCTAAACGTATTCCTTTTACACCAAGTGAGAGCAATGCCAATAATACAATAACAGCTTTTTGTTCATACCAGGCTATATCAAAAGAAATCGGCAGATCATTAATATCATCTAATTCAAATGCTTTTTGCAATTCAAGTGCAATTACAGCTAGAGAGTAGGAATCATTACATTGTCCGGCGTCCAGAACTCTCGGAATTCCAGCAATGTCACCTAATTCTTCTTTAATGTATTTATATTTTGCGCACCCTGCAGTTAATATTATTGCGTCTTTAGGAAGTTTTTTAGCTACTTCAGTATAATATGACCTGGTTTTATGTCTTCCATCACATCCAGCCATTACAACAAAACGTTTAATAGCACCTGATTTCACAGCTGCAATAACTTTATCTGCGATTGAAAGAACTTGTTTATGTCCAAACCCACCTACAATTTTCCCTTTTTCCAGTTCTTCAGGCGGTTGACAGCTTTTAGCCTTCTCAATTACAGCAGAAAAATCCTTACGCCCTCCTAAAGGTCGGTCTACTATATGCGTACAACCTTCAAAGCCAACAGGCCCTGAAGTAAATATTCTATCTATATAATCTGTTGGAGGAGGAATTAAACAGTTTGATGTAAACAATGCAGGTCCCTTAAATTTTTCAAATTCAGTTTTCTGCAAATACCAGGCATTACCATAATTGCCGATAAAGTTTTTATATTTTTTAAAGAATGGTCTATAATGAGCTGGAAGCATTTCACTATGAGAATAAACATCTATATCTACATCTTTAGTCTGCTCAAGTAAATCCTCAAGATCAACTAAGTCATGACCTGAAATTAAAATACCGGGATTAGTACCTACACCTGTATTGACCTCTGTTATTTCAGTATCACCATAATGCGCATTAGCATCATCTAGATACTTCATTGTCTGTACCCCCATCTCACCAGTCTTTAAAACAAGTCCCAAAAGGTCATCTGATGTTAAAGACTCATCAACAAGCTTGGAAAGGCCAGACATTAAAAATATAAATATATCTTTTCCACCTTTAACAATCTGATATCCGTGTTCTAAATATGCAGACATCCCTTTTAAACCATAGAGTATTGTAGCTTTCAATGACCTGATGTCTTCATTTTTAATTTCCAACCAGCCACCTGTACCTGTCTCAGCTTTTGCCTCAATATCAGAATTATTTTTTGGTTCCCATGTTGCACATTCAGGTAAATGCTCTTTAAAATCTGTTTTTTTTGTTTTTAAAAACTCATCTCTTAAAGCATTCCTTAATTTAAAACTTTCTTTTATAGAATCAACAAAGTACGCTTTATTAAAGTTTGCATTTGTTATGGTAGAAAACAGCCCATTAGCTATAAAATAGGAAGTTTTTCATTGTATATACCTAATTCATTTGCTAAAGTGCCCCAAACTGAAATACCTTTTAAACTCCAAATAAATAAATCCATTAAATTTGCCACTTCTGCTTTTTTCCCACAAAAACCCTGTTTCATGGCACATCCAGTATTCATGGCGGTTTCCTGACATTGATGACAAAACATACTCATTTTATTCTCCTCTAAATACCTTTTTATTAGATTTCGTTTCACTGCAATAATACTGATTGTTAGTTTACAATTAAATTTAAGATTTGTAAATAACAATAGTTAATAATATAGACATAACTATGCTTATATTTATGATTCAATACAAATTATGCTTAAATGAGTATATCGTTAGGTTGTATCAGAAGTAACCTTCCAGGCAGAATTTCACTTGCTAAAAACAGAACTTCAATATATATTCAGATAAAACATCAAAAATTTAATCAGCCTTTGTGTTAGCCAATAGAACTTCTTATGAAAAAACTGTTAATTTCAGAAATATTTACAAGCATCCAGGGTGAATCAACATATGCGGGGAGAACATGTTTTTTTATCCGCCTTGCCGGATGTAATCTAAACTGCTCCTACTGCGATACCAAATATGCTTTTGATAAAGAAAAAGCCGACGAATTAAGCATTAATGAAATTATTGATCAGGCCATTTATTCAGGAGTAAAGCTGACAGAAATCACTGGAGGAGAACCTCTTTTACAGAAAAATGTTCTGTCCTTATGTGATGAACTGATAAAAAATGGCTTTACTGTTCTAATGGAAACAAACGGCTCATTGCCTATCTCTGGACTTAACCCAAAAGTAATAAAGATTCTTGACTGCAAGTGTCCCTCAAGCGGTGAATCAAACAAGATGTACTTTGGGAACTTCAATGGATTGTCACGTGAGGATGAGATAAAATTTGTTTTAGCGGACAAGGAAGACTACATCTTTGCAAAATCTATTATCACCCAATATAAGCTTACTGAAATTACACAACAAATTCTTTTCAGTCCTATTCCTGGAAAATTAGAACCGAAACTCCTGGCAAAGTGGATGATAGAGAATAAAAGCCCCGCGATATTACAGCTTCAACTACATAAAATAATCTGGCCTGACATAGAAAAAGGCGTCTAATTGACGCCTTTTCTACTATCAAACTTCTATCATCTCAGTAATTTTATCGGCTGAGAAGTGCCCTTGTTTTACTTCTTATCGTTTTTTGCTTCGTTTTCCGGTTTTGAAGTTTTCTCAACTTTTTCTTTATCAACAGAATCCTGCTTCTTTGCCGCTGCAGTAGTCTCAGAAGGTTTTGCTGCTTCTTTCTCTACGGGTGCTTCCTTCTTATCATTAGCTTCAATCTTAGCAGTTTCGTCTTTTACCGGCTCACCAGCATCAATCTTAATTGCCTTTTCAGCCTCATTCTTAACAACTTCGTCGTCTTCAAGTTCCTTAGTGATGATTTCAAAACCAAGAAGCATTCTAACTTCATTAGCTGTAAGAGATTCTTCTTTAAGCAGTTCCTGCGCTAATTGTTCAAGCTTATCTTTATGAGCAGCAATAATTTCATCAGATCTTAGCTTGGCTTTATCAACAAGACTTTTTATCTCAATATCCAGTTGACGTGCTGTCTCCTCACTGAAATCTTCAGCTCTTGTAATATCACGGCCTACAAAAACATGATCCTCTCTGGAACCATAGGCAATTGTTCCCATTTTTTCACTCATCCCATAAGCACAAACCATTGCCTTTGCTATTTTTGTAACCTGTTTTATATCGCCTGAAGCACCACTCGTAATATCTTCATATCCAAAAATTACTTCTTCAGCGCTTCTCCCTCCCATGGACATAGCCATCATATCTTCCATTTCCCCACGGGACTGAGTATATTTATCCTCTTCAGCCAGCTGCATTGTTGCACCGAGATAGGCCACACCACGAGGTATTATAGTTACTTTATGGAGAGGAGCACAATGCTTACAGTAAAGCTGGACCAAAGTATGTCCCGCTTCATGGTAGGCAGTAATTTTGCGTTCTTTTTCACTGACTCTTCTGCTGCGGCGTTCTCTCCCCCAGCAGACTTTGTCACGAGCCTCTTCAAAATCTTCGTGAGTAGCAGCATCCTTGTTTGCTCTTGCAGCCAAAAGTGCTGCTTCATTAACAAGGTTTGCAATGTCAGCTCCGCTGAATCCAGGAGTACCTCTGGACATCATATCCAAATTTACATCTGATTTCATTTTAATATTTTTTGCATGAACTTTTAATATTTGCAGTCTTCCTCTAATATCAGGTAGATCAAGAACAATCTGGCGATCAAATCGTCCGGGCCTTATTAGTGCCGGATCCAGTACGTCAGGACGGTTTGTGGCAGCAAGAACGATAACACCTTCGGAAGTTTCAAGACCATCCAGTTCTACAAGCATAGCATTTAACGTCTGCTCACGTTCATCATGTCCTCCCCCAATTCCGGAAAAACGGGAACGTCCAACCGCATCAATTTCATCAATAAAAATAAGACAGGGTGCGTGCTTTCTTGCATCTTCAAACATACTCCTTACACGGCTGGCTCCAACACCCACGAACATTTCAACAAAATCTGAACCGCTAATTGCAAAAAAAGGCACTTCGGCTTCACTGGCAATAGCTTTAGCCATCATAGTTTTACCAGTACCTGGAGGACCCACGAGCATTGCTCCTTTAGGAATTTTGGCACCTAAAAGTTTAAACTTCAAGGGATCTTTTAAGTAATCCATTATTTCCATGGTTTCTTCTTTAGCTTCTTCAGCTCCCGCAACATCTGCAAACCTTATTTTATTTCTATCTGGAGAAATCATTCTAGCCTTATTTTTGCCAAATTGCATTGCCCCTTTACCTGCCATTTTCATCTGTCTTGAAAATAGGAAATATAATACACCTAAAAGAAGAAGTATTGGCAGCAAAGTTACTATCAGGCTTCTTATCCAGGTATTCTCATTTTTGATAGTTACATTTAGTTTGTACTTTCCTGATGCTTCATCTCTTAACAGTTTATCCAAACTATTAGTATAGATAATTCTAGAAGTATATTTTGCTTCAGGTGGAACGCCCTTGGTTCTGTACTTTCCATCAACTGCCATTATATTACTGGTTTCAGGTGTCAGCACTACTGTTTTGATATTGCCTGCCACCAGTTCCTTCTCAAACGACGACTGATCAAACTTATGAACATTTCCCTGTTGGGAAGAAAAAACAAATAGTGCCCCAGCCGCCAAAAAGACAAGCATCCAGACCACTAATGCCATTGGTGGTTTTTTACTTTTTCCAGTAGCAGCATCTGGTTTATTCTGTTTGCTATTGTTATTATCCTGCATTTTTAATCCATTTTTTATTATTTAATAATTTGTTAATTGTATGCGTAATCAATGTAGAAAGCGTAAATATAGCCTAAAAGCCATTTATAGCAAGAAGTTGACTATCAAAAACAATATTCTTTACAGAGAAAAGAATATTGTAAAAAGCCACACTAATAAACCAAGGACTGCCAATACCAACAACACGATGAGAGTCATTATTGCAATGTGAGGCAGTCGACTTTTATTACTATTCTTCTCGGCAAATGGAGAAATATTTTTCATCCCTTTAATAGGGGATGCTTTATGGTCATATAAATTCGGGTTTATACCGGTGTTTGCTCCAGGCACGATTTTTTCTTCAGCTTTTTCTTCAGCTTTTTCTTCAGCTAACACGGCGTAATAAAGTAGCTCGGTCCCCGCAAGGTTTACAATATCATTATTTTTCAGCTCTATCTCATCAACCTGGGCATCATTAACTCTCGTCCCATTTGCACTACCTATATCTCGAATTATATATGTACCCCCGTTCTTTAATAATTCACAATGATTTGAACTTACAGCATTATCGTTAAGAACAATATCATTCGATTCATTTCTCCCACAGGAATATTTATCCTTTTTTAAGACAAATTCAGCACCTCTATTTTCTGCGGAAATAATTTTTAGTTTTGGGTATTTTATATCATCCATAGTATTTATATGTAAATAAGTGATTTTCTCTAAGTCGGATATTTTCTCCTGAATAAGCTGTATTATAACACCTATTTTTTATAAATAAATAGTTTATATGCTAAAACAGCTATAATTTATTAAGAAATAATAATTTTTAAAATTTGTGCTTTATCTAAATTTATATTATAGTAACAGACTTTTAAAGTTTATTTTATTTACTAATAAAAAATAATGCAAAAAAAGGAATTCCATTATGAAAAGAAATCTAATTTTTTTAGGTGCTCCAGGTGCAGGAAAAGGTACGTTCGCTAGTATTTTGACTGACGAGATAGATATCACACATATTTCCACAGGTGAAATTTTCAGAAATGAAATCAAAAATGAAACCGAACTCGGAAAAACTGCAAAAAAATTTGTTGAATCCGGCGGCCTTGTCCCTGATGACATTGTAGCTAAAATGGTTTCAAAAAGGCTGGCAGAACCTGATTGCAATAAAGGTTTTATTCTTGATGGGTTTCCCAGAACAATTAATCAGGCAAAACTATTGGCAGAAGCCCTTAAAATAATTAAAAAATCTATTGACGCTGTTATCTATTTTGAAGCTGGAGATGAACTTCTAATACAGAGATTGACAGCCAGGCTAACATGTCGTAAATGCAGTGAAAATTTCAATAAAGTATTTGGTCCTCCTAAAAAAGAAGGTATTTGTGACAAATGCGGCGGTGAATTATATCAGCGTGCCGATGACAGCCTTGAAACAGCAACAAATCGCTTGTCCCTATATAAAGAGCAGACAGAACCTCTGGCTGCCTATTACGAAAAAGAAGGATTACTGCTTACAATAAACTCTGAAAGAGATAAAAAAATTGTTTTCCCCGAATTAGTAAAACTGGTCAACTAATGAATCAGGGTAAAGCCGTAATACATACAAAAAATGAAATTGTGGGTATCCGCAAAGCAGCACAAGCCGCGGCTTTTGTCAGGGAACAGTTAAAAATCCTGATTCAGCCGGGGCTGTCTACAAGAAAAATAGATATTTTAGCTGGAAGACTTATTGAATCAACTGGCGGAAGAAGTGCTTTTTTAGGCTACCGCGGTTTTCCAGGACAAATCTGCATTTCTTTAAATGACGAAGTAGTTCACGGTATCGGCATAGATAGTAGACAAGTTGTGGATGGCGACCTGATCAGCTTTGACGTTGGTGTTTCATTAAACGGGTATATAGGAGATAATGCTGAGACTATTATTATCGGCACCCCTGCTGATGAATCCGCAATGCATCTTATAAATAATACAAGACTCTCCCTGCATGAAGGAATTAAAGCAGCCTTGAGAGGCAACTTCGTCCGAGATATAAGCTGCGCCGTACAAAAGGTTGCTCTAAAAGCTAATCTGGGCATAGTAAGAGAATATGTGGGTCACGGTTGTGGTGTTCAACTGCATGAACCCCCGGAAGTACCGAACTATAGAACAATGGATAAAGGCCCAAAACTCAAAAACGGAATGGTCCTTGCTATTGAGCCTATGTTAAACTTGGGAACACATAAGGTAAAAACTGACAAAGATGGCTGGACAGTCAGAACGATTGATGCTAAGTTATCTGCCCATTTCGAACATATGGTACTAATTAATGATAATAAACCGGAGATTTTAACGTGGCCAAAGAAGTAATAACCGTTGATGGAATTGTAAAAGAACTTTTACCAAACACCATGTTTCGTGTAGAACTCGAAACAGGACACATGGTGTTAGCCCATATTAGTGGTAAAATGCGCCTGCATTTCATTCGCATTCTTCCCGGTGATACGGTAACAATGGAAATGACACCGTATGACTTAACTAAAGGAAGAATTACATATAGAAAAAAATAATTTTCAGGTTATGACTTGAAACTGACTGAGATTATACCCTATTACGAAATTTCGTAATAGGTCATTTTTTTGTAAACGTATAATATCCATTTAAGTTTTAATAAAACAATTTCTCACTTTCTTGAAAATATTTTTATTTTTTTTTATGGATTCTCCTTGATAGTTTTGTATAAAAGTCTATTTTATAAACCTTTAATGTCGTTTTGCGACTGAAGAGCGTATAGAAATATAAATATGTAAGAAGGTTTCTGCTTAGTTTATTGAGTATAAGCCTTGTATTTGTGTTTAAGATGACTGCTGGGCACAAGTAGTTAGTCACATAACACAAATTTGGTTGGTTGAGGTAGAGTAAGATAATAATCAATGAATTGAGGATATAACTCATGAAAGTCAGAGCTTCAGTAAAACGTAGATGTGAGTACTGCCAAATTGTAAAAAGAGGCGGAATCATTAGAGTGTTGTGTTCGCGCAACGCAAGACACAAACAGAGACAAGGATAAAGTTATAATTAATTAAATATGAGGGGTTAATATGCCTAGAATATTGGGAGTAGACATTCCAGGAAGAAAAAGAGTAGAAATATCTCTTAGATATATTTATGGAATTGGTCCATCCAAAGCATTAGAAATTGTTGAAAGAGCAAAAATTCCCTTGGGAACAAAAGCTGATGATTTAACAGATGAACATATTTCAGCTATTACTACAATGCTGCAAAATGATTATCTCGTTGAAGGAGATTTGCGCCGTTCTGTAATGCAGGATATCCGCAGACTTTCTTCTATCAGTTCTTACAGAGGTATTAGACACCGCAGAGGTCTTCCTGTCCGTGGACAGAGAACTAAAACAAACGCCCGTACCAGAAAAGGTCGTTCGAAAACTGTTGGCGCGATTCGTGACAAAACTCAAAGGAAACTTGCGAAAAACTAATAGTATTTTTCGAATTAAGGAATTCATATTATGGCTGAAGAAAAAGATATCAAACAAACTGATACAAATAATGAAACAAAGGAAGTTGCTGCTGCCCCTAAACGAAAACTTAAAGGTGGTCGCCTGGTTCCGACAGGTATTGCATATATAATCGCGACATTCAATAATACTAAAGTAACTATTACAGATCCACAAGGCAAAGTCCTTTGCTGGGCTAGCGGCGGCAAAGCTGGTTTTAAAGGTTCAAGAAAAAGTACAGCATATGCAGCTCAACTGGTTGCAGCAGATGCTATCAAAAAAGCACAGCAGAATTATGGGATGCGTGAAGTAGAAGCACGTATAAAAGGTCCAGGACCAGGTCGTGAATCTGCAGTAAGAAGTATAGTTGCGACAGGTGTCGAAGTTACTACCATTCGTGACATTACACCAGTTCCGCATAATGGATGCAGACCTCCCAAAAGACGACGTGTATAAAAATTTTAGAATTGGAGAATAATAGATTATGTCAAGATATACAGGACCTGCATGTAAATTATGCCGCAGGGAAGGAATAAAATTATTCCTTAAAGGCGAGCGTTGCATGAAAGCTAAATGCGCTATTGATAGAGAACGTCCAGTTCCGGGTGCAAACAGCAAACGCCGCAGAGCAAAATTGTCAGATTATGGTGAACAGCTAAGAGCTAAGCAGAAAATTCGTCGCTCTTATGGTGTAACAGAAAAACAATTTAGAAAAATATTTGCATTAGCTTCACGAAAAGAAGGGATAACAAGTTTTACACTGCTTTCACTTCTCGAACAAAGATTAGATAATGTTGTTTATCGTTTAGGCTTTGCACCTTCAAGATCAGCAGCCAGACAGGCTGTTTGTCATGGACATATTAAAGTGAACGGAAGAAAGGTTAATATTGCTTCATCAACATTAAGAAAAGATGATACAATAGAACTTAAGAATTCCGACAAAAGTAAAGCTATGGTTCAAAAAAACCTTGAAGCATCTGAAAGTTCTAATAAACTGCCTGAATGGCTGACTTTAGACAGAGAAACATTAAAAGGACAAATAATTCGACTTCCGCAAGAAGGAGAGATACAGGCTCCTGCTAATGAACAACTAGTTGTTGAATTATATTCAAAATAATATCTGGAGGAAAAAATGGGACTTTCTTATGATTTTCCAATACCACAAAGTATCGAGATAGACGAAGCCACAGTGTCTTCAACCTATGCCAAGTTCACAGCTGCTCCTTTTCAAAGCGGTTTTGGACATACAATAGGTAATTCTTTGCGCAGAGTTTTGCTCTCATCACTAAAAGGTGCTGCTATATCATCTGTAAAAATAGATGGAGTATCTCATGAATTTGCAACTCTTCCAAAAGTAGTTGAAGACGTTACAGAAATCGTATTGAATCTGAAAAAAATTCTGGTTGTTGCTAACACAGATTTGCCAAAGATTTTAGAAATAAAAAAAGACACCGTTGGCCCTGTTACAGGCGCTGACATCATTACAGACGGCACAATTGAAATTCTTAATAAAGATCAGATTATTTGCACACTTGACAAAAAAACAGATTTCCGTGCCGAGGTGGAAATAGTTGAAGGCAGAGGATACAGGGTTTCAGATAGAAACAAAAAAGATGAAATCGTCATTGGTACAATACCGATAGATTGCCTTTTCAGCCCTGTGAGAAGAGTACGCTACCAGGTCGGAGCAGCCCGACTCGGTGAAGAAACAGAAATGGACAGTCTTATTTTGGAAGTTTGGACTGACGGAAGAATTACACCGGAAGACGCTCTTGAAAAAGGAGCAAAAATTCTAAAAGAACATTTGCGTCCATTTATGGGACAGAGTGAAGTTCAGCAACTTGACGAACTAATTAGCGATGATGAAAAACCTCTTTATAAGATGTTAATTCAGGATGTAGATGCGATGAATCTTTCTGTGCGTTCTCAGAACTGCCTGAATAACGCAAATATAAAACTGATAGGTGAACTTTGTAGTAAACCGGAATCTAAAATGTTAAAATACAAGAATTTCGGTAAAAAGTCCCTTGATGAAATTATAGCTAAACTTGAATCATTAGGGATGTCATTAGGCATGACTTTTAGCGAATCTGTTAATGATGCTTTACTATTTGAAATAGAAAAAGCAAAAGCTGATGATGAAACAGAAAAAGAGGAAAATTAACTGATGCGTCATAGAAAAAATAGTTTTAAAATAGGCCGCACAAGCGCACATCGTAAAGCTTTGCTGGCAAATCAAACATGTAGTTTGATTATTTCAAAAGAAATACGCACAACTGTAGTAAAAGCTAAAGCAACAAGGCGTGTTGCAGAAAAAATGGTTACACTGGCCAAAAAAGGTACGCTTCACTGCAGGCGTCGTGCAATCAGTAAATTGCGTGATAAGAGTGCTGTAAAATTTCTTTTTGATGAAATAGCTCCTAAGTATATGGAAAGAAATGGCGGCTATACACGCATTCTACGTTTAGGCCAACGCCAGGGCGATGCTGCTGAAATGTGTATTTTACAATGGGTAGAAGAAGCATTACCAACAAAAAAATCAAATAAGACGATATCTCCAGCTAAAGTTGAAGAAGAAAAAGCTGTTGAAATTAAATCAACAGAAGTGAAACCAACAGAAGAAGTAGCTGCTGAATAAAAGTTTCTTTTATTAAGTTAATAAGGGATGGCTGAATGCCATCCCTTTTTTGTTGCAAAATACTATCTTAACGTTTTGTAGATTTTTGTGTATATATATTACTGTAGAGGTGCATTGCATGTGTCTGATAACCAGCAATATGTATGAGAAGCAATCATTAAACTCTGACATTACCTGTCAATATTATTTAGTAGTTTCAGAGTTCAGCACTTTAGTGATGTCGATATCACTAAATCACCAAATCACTAAATTTTTAGTTTCAGAGGAGGCTTTATTCAATGAACTTCAATTTTCAAAATTATACAGTTATTGTTACCGGCGGAACCCGAGGAATAGGCAAATCTATTACTGAGGCATTTCTTAGCTGTGGAGCTGTGGTTATTGCAACTTATCTGACGGATAAGCAAAGCGCTGAAAACTTTCTAGCAAAACATTCCGGCTGCTCTCTTGAAATAGTACAGTGTGATATATCAGATTATGAACAGGTTGAATCGTTCTATGATAATTTTGACAAAAAATACGATAAACTGGATGTACTGATAAATAACGCTGGAATACGCAGAGACAGTGTTATCGGACTTATGCCTTATGAAGACTGGCAGAAAGTTATAGATACAAATTTAACCGGCACCTACAGCATGAGCAAACTTGGAATTATGAGAATGATACCAAATCGTTTTGGACGAATTATAGCAATAACTTCACCATCAGGTAAACTCGGATTCCCCGGACAGGCTAATTACGCAGCAACAAAAGCCGGACAGGTCGCTTTTACAAAAACTTTATCTAAAGAGGTAGCCAGATACAATATTACTGCTAACTGTATTTCTCCAGGTTTTATTGAAACAGATTTTATAGCTGACCTGACGGAAGAGCAAAAAAAAGCCTATCGTAAACAAATACCACTTAAACGTTTTGGTAAGCCTGAAGATATTTCACCGGCTGCTATTTTTATGGCCTCTACTGACGCCGGCTACATAAACGGAGCAGTTTTAGAAATTACCGGCGGTATTTGACTACATTTACGATATTCGAAGGGATATATTAACCTGTTGATTGGGTAATTTTGTCTGCTGCGCCTTATTCCTGGTATTAACTGAGTTGATATTTTTTCGAACTATAAAAAACTTAATTGGTATAGTTGAAGAATCGTATGCTATCTTTTAATAAACCTTGATATTTTCAAAAAAATTTCTAGGTTTGAGCATAAAAAAACAGGTAGATTTTTAAAAACTACCTGTTTCTCTTGACTAAATGGTAATAACTATTTTTGTTATTCAGCGCGATGAACAGTAATTTCGGGATCAATCTGCTCTCGAAGGTCTTTCTCAACACCTTCTTTAAGTGTAATCATAGCATGTGGGCAACATCCACAGGCACCGACTAAACGCAAAGTTACATCTTTGTCTTTAATTTCAATAACTTCTAAGTCTCCACCGTCTGCCTGGAGATATTTCCTAACTTCTTCTAAACGTGCTCTTATCTTTTTTTCCATTGTTCTTACTCCTCAAGTTAAACTTGTTTGATTTTTTACTTTTAATGAGAAATATAATATTATTGTATATAAAAAATTTACTTTAAAAAATAAATTTTGAATCTTTCATTCGTTCAGCAAATTCTCTCAGTACCTTTTCCTCTTCTTCTATACCACTACGTGCTACAAATGTGGCGCTAAAGCGGATATAGTGACCTACATCATCCCATGGCACTGCACTTATGAGTTTCTCTGTAATCAGCCATTGTGAAAAACTTTCTGCATCTTTGAAAACTGGCCCGTTATCAACGGCTTTTGGTATTTTTACATATAGGTAAAAACTGCCCTCAGGCATTTTAGCAGGAAAACCACAGTCCTGAAGAATAGCAACAAGCTTTTGCAGTCTTCTTTCATATTTTCTATTGATTACAGGCGTAATTTTTTCCCAATTTTCAAGCGCACACGTCGCAGCCTTCTGTATGGCGGCAAACTGCCCGCTGTCTGCGTTGTCTTTCACATACGCAAATGCTTTTACTGCCAAAGCATTTCCGCAAACCCAACTCAGCCTCCAACCAGTCATATTAAACCCTTTGGACATACTCTGCAGCTCAATAGCACATTCTTTTCCTCCCGGGAGCGCAAGAATGCTTAAAGGTTTTTTTGTAAAAGTCAACGGAGCATACGCAGCATCTGAAACAATCAGAATATTATTTTTATGTGCAAACTCAATTGCCTTGAGGTAGAACTCTTCTGTCGCAACTGCACCTGTGGGATTATTGGGATAGTTTAAATACAGCAATTTCGCTTTATCTAGCTGTTCATCTGTTAAAAAGTCCAGATCAGGTAAAAAATTATTCTCTTCCAATAATGGAAGATTAATCACATTACCACCAAGATACTTTGACCATGTTCCGCAAACCGGATATCCCGGAACAGTCATAATAGCAATATCACCGGGATTAATAAAAGCAGCAGGTATCAGGGAAAGTGCTGATTTACTACCAACAGCATGGCAGACTTCAGTTTCCAGCTCTAAATCAACCGAAAAAATATCTTTCATATATTTAGCAGCAGCAACTCTAAATCCATTAATTCCATTATCCGTATACTGTCTATTTGCCCATTTGCCCGCTTCCTCTGTCAGCTTCTCAACAACAGCATGATAGGCCATTTCATCTGGTTCGCCAACCCCCATATCAATTAACGGTATATTAGGCTTCGCTTCAGTAGCAGCCTTTTTAGCGCGTTTAATCTTCTCAAACTTATAAATAGTACTGTCTTTGCCAAACATATTGCCGCCAATTCTTTCAGCAATATTATTCTGTAAAAAATGTTCAGACATTTTTATACCTTTCCTTTTAATATCATAATCCAGCTTATTAATACTGGAACATTTAAATTAATAACAAAAAATTCTTTTTAATGTAATACAAAAATAGAAGAAATACAGAAAAAATATAAATTCTTTACAAGATAAATTTTATTTTTACATGCTTTTTAAAAACAGATACATTATAATGAAGTTGTATTGGTTTTTTTTCAATCAGCATATGCCTTATAATTAAGTAAATTTTACTTAATATTAGACATTAATTATTACTTTAAAATTTAAAAATGAAAGGGAGTTGTATGAAGTTTATTTTTGGTAGAACTATCAAGTGTCTGGTGATTTTTCTCTTTATGTCCTCAAGTATGACCCTGTTTGCCGCCCCCAGCAAATCTTATGACGGGAAGGTAATAGAGATTGCTGAAGAAGAGGATGGAGCCTATAAAACATCATCATACTTAAAGTATCCTAACGCTATAGGCAACTGGATTTTATGGGTAATACAACCTGGTGTTTTTGTAAAACAGGGAACGAAGCTGGTGCACGCAGATACTACCTATATTGATGTAAACATAAAAATCACTAAAGCAAAATTAGAAGCTCAGGATTTAATTTTAAAATATGCTAAACGTGATAAGGAGAGACAGAGCAAACTTGAAAAAACAAAAAGTGTTAGTGTCAAACAAAAAGAAGATTCTGAAATGGCATACAACAGTGCTAAAATTCCATACGAACTTGCAAAACAGGCTGTAGAAAATGCAAATTGGGATAAAATATTTGCAGATATACCAGCTCCATACGACTGTTACATTGATAAAGTATATACTAAACCCGGAACAATAAGCGACATAGACTACCCTATCATGAAAATAATGAGACTCTCTCCATTATATATAGATGTAAAACTTGATAGAGAGTTAGCAAAGAGAATATATGATCAGAAAGTCGGCGCTTCTGTTTATCCTATGGGAGTAGACAAACCAGTTGGTATATACAATGATAAAGTAATTCTTACAAAAGACGGTATACGACTACCAGGGCAACCGCATGAAATTGAGTTCATTTATTTAGCTCTTCAGAACCTTCA
>CAZGAI010000018.1:0-17038 GCA_964523175.1 uncultured Victivallales bacterium
GTATATTTTACCCTTTATTTTCTGTTTCACAATATATGACATAGTTATAACCTTTATTAATAACGATTAATAAAGTTATTATATATGTGTATAACAAGTTATAAAAGTCGTTAAACATAGTTATTCTCTTTTTTCTTCAATTTAGGGTGTTATGGAGTAACGGCGAATAGAATCGTCTAAAAACAAAAGCTACGATACTGCAAGCAGTACAAGATCTAATTTTATCAAGCAAAGCTTGACGCAGCACTCCACGGAAAGCTGATGCTTTCTAAAGGAAGAAAACAAAAAAAGGAATGATTGATTTCTCAATCATTCCTCTTAGCTCTTAGCTCTTAGCTCTTTAATTCGTAAACGTATTATTTAGTACATCGAGTAATGGAGTTTTTACATTGCTGTATTTTTTTAGTTTAGCTCCGCCCTGTGCAACTGCTTCACTGAAATCCCAGTCTCCGAATACCTGCCAGATAATAACACCGCCAGCATTGTTATCGTTGACATATTCAGCTTTAAGGTCAATAGACTGTTCATTGTCATAGCTCAGGAAGAAACCATTATCATCATCTCCTTCTTTAAGTTTGTAAGGAACCTGCGCTGTTGAATCCCAGCGATATTCCCAATCGGCTGAATTATCTAAAAGATAAGCATAATTGGGAGCACCCTCAAAACCTTTCCAGTTGGTAAAATCTGCTGCAGAACTCAGTGTTCCATCAACACTGAATGCTTTCTGGGATTTTTTTGTTGCAGCACCGAGATCAGCTGTACTGTTAGTCTCAACTCCACGGCCATAGAAAGCTACGCCCATATTTATTTTATCTGATTTAACATTAAGAGTTTGAGTCAGATATTTAAATGTATTATCCCATGATGCAGCTCCATAGAGTGGAGAGTTATGTTCAGCAACAGTGGACCATCCTCCGCCCAGGTCATAAGTCATCATATTGTAATAATCCATATATTTATCAAGCTCCGTCCATTCAAAATCTGCCAGTTTTGCAGGAGCAGCGCTGAATGCGGCAGTAATGAGTTTATCGTCGCCGATTCTCTCCCTGATATCTTTCATTAACAGAGTATAGTTATGGTAATCTTCCTGTGTTCCGGTGAAATTCATTCCATCGGATGGCCCAGGATATTCCCAGTCAATATCAATACCGTCAAATCCCATATTTATAAGTTTTTCACAGTCATCAAGGAACCTTGCTTTTTTGGCAGGATCAGCAGCCATTTCGTGGAAATGTTTACTCATACTCCAGCCACCTAAAGAAGCCATAAGTTTAACATTATTCTGTTTGCAAAGTTTAATTAAACCGGGATCTCCGTTTTCTTTTGGTAATGGAACAGGGAAACTTCCGCTTAAACCAGTGATTGAATTGGTCCAAGAAGTTCCTTCAACACTGAAACCATAATCAGCAAGTCTCTGCTGTAAAGCAGTATCACTTTCACCAACATGCTGGATTAGATCCAAATCGCCATATAGTATCCAGTAATCCCAACTGCTGTAAAGACCACTATGAAGAAGGTCTGCCGGTTCCTGATCTGCAGTTCTATTAGTGCCACTCATTTGCTTGTTTCTATAGTCACCACTGTGTAAACTTCCATCTTTAGCTACTCCGAAGAATGAGAAATTTAAAATAGTGTATTTTGAGTAGTCAACATTAAGCTGGTTGAAGACACCCTGTTCCGGTACTCCGAAAGTTGTACTTTTCCAGGCATCCCACTGAGTAATATATCCTACAACCTGTTTTTTAGATGGTTCAGGTGTTGTACCCTGCTGAATGGTTACAGTTATAAGTGCTATTGCTGTAGCGCCTTCGTTATCAGTAACAGTCACTGTAACCTGATGGTCTGCAAATTTAGAAGGGGTCCATTGTGCTGGACTTTCAGTAAATGTCTGACCTTCTACTTCTACTGCTATTGATGCGATACTTCCATCTTCATCGCTACCATTAATTTCGATTGTCACAGGAGAAAGAGTTTCCTGAGTTATAGTCTTTTGATTTGTGGGTTGAACAAAACTGACAGTCGGAGAAATATTACCTATTTGTTGTTCAATAGTAACGCTGATTGTTTTGTCTGCAGTAGCGCCATTGTTATCTGTTACAGTAGTACTTACGGCAAAAGTACCGAAGCCGGAAGGAGTCCAGTTATATGCCGAACCGGCATGTGTTTGTCCTTCAACTGTAATAGTTTCAGATGCTACAGTGCCATCTTCATCTGCAGAATTAATTTCAATACTTATAGATGTTAGAGTTTTTTGTTTGATAATCTGGCCATCAGTTAGATTTGAGAAATTAACTGTTGGTATTTTATTGGCAGGTTGTTGTCCTTCTTCAAACTCAGCTACTATTGTATGGTTTGCACTAACATTGTTGAAATTATATGATGTAACTAGTCCGACAGAAGAACCGTCAACTTTAACATTTTTAATTTTGCTTCCCGAATCAGGAGTAATTGTGAAAGCCTGTGCTTTTCCTTTTTCAACTGTCACTTCATTGCTTGGTGAAATAGTACCGCTAAAAGTTGTACTTCCGCCTCCATCTCCATTAGGTATACTTTTCCATCCGCCAGGATAAACTGTAGGAGACCATGAATTATTATCAATCACTGATTCATATGCATTACCGTTGAAAGTAACTTTATCTCCTTTCATATAAACATCATGGCCACCGGTAGGCTGTATATATTCAGGATAACTACCTTCACCACCGCCAGTAGAGCTTATAACGGAAGCTGTGACTTTATAAGTCTGAACTACAGGGTTATTTACAGTAACAGTTACTGAAGCATTAGCTGTACCACCCTGACCGTCAGAGATTGTATAGTTAAAAGAATCTGTACCATCAAAATTATTATTCGGTGTATATGCAATTGTTGAATCAGTATTTGTCACTGTTCCGTTTTGTGGTGTTGTAACAGATGTAATTGTTAATGAATCACCATCTACATCTGAATCGTTTGAAAGTGCGTTAACTGTAACTGCTATGTTTTTATCTGTAGAAACAGAATCATTGCCAGCTGTAGGAGGAGTATTTTCCTGAGGAGTTCCATCTACTAAATCAACCTCTGTCACACTGGCAAAATTAATATTCTGACTTTCAGCCAGTGTATCAACGGCTGTATCTAGAAGATCAAATATTTTATTCCGATCCTGGCTATTTCCTAGGTCCAGAGATGAAACATTGCTAAGTGCAAGTGAAGTTCTAGCTGAATCATATGCAGCAGCTGCATCATTATATGATATTAATACATAGCTATTACTGCTGTTTACATAAGCTAATGTGCCCATGGATTTTGCAAAAATATCTTTAAGAACATTCAAGTCAAAAACAACTACATTTGATGTAGGATGGAAACTCTGAATACCTGGATTGTTATATAGCTCATCGCAGTAAAAACGAACCTGTCTTGGATAAATAATAAAAGTAGAACCAGGAGCTGAGTCAGTTTGTAAAATATCTTTATACTCTTGATCCGTAAGCATATAATTGTTTATATTTTTGATTCTATTTTGTGTCTCAGTTGAAGAATCTGTTACTTTTGATCCAAGTTCAATATAGGTTTTAATAATAGCAGACCATGGCCCCGCATTGTAAGCCGCGTTAATAATCATATCAAAGAAATTATCTTCTAAATTTCCTTCAAGGTTATTCATGCAGTCTGACCAGAATTCTGCGGAAGGTCCGTACGAAGGAGTGTTGATGTTATCAAGTCTGTTAAGGCTGTTATAATGGAAATAGGTTGTAGCCATTGGACCGAAATATTTATCAGCAAGCGAGTCAGGGCCAGTTTTGCCAGTTTGAGAATTATCGTCCTGTGCAGCGATCTTATATCCCAATTTTTTCTGAAGAACTGAGTAATTGATTAAGCCTAAGCCACCGCTCTTTTTATCTCCGCCGAGGCGTTTTGCATAGTCATTAATCTGATAAGGACCACCCTGTCCGGGTTTGAGTAACATCTCTCTTATTGTCTGGTCAGGATTAATCCAATTTGAAGTATTTACATAAGAAAAAGTAGACAAATTTTCCTGTAATAACTGTGCAAGGATAGAACCATATAAATATTCTCTATTGAATTTAACTCCACCAAACTTACTATTGTTTCTTACAAGATGTCCAAACAGAGCTCCTGCAACATAATTAGACATAATCAGGTCATCATAATTCCCGCCATCAAGTACTAACTTTTCACTATTATCCTTAATATCCACAGGAAGCGTTAAGTGGTAATAAATGTCACCTTTTGTAATGCTATTATCCTGTACTGTAACAGTTATAGTGGCTGAATCAATGTTATTGTTTCCATCAGAAATTGTATAATTAAACGAATCTGTTCCTGTGAAACCTGTATTGGGTGTATAAATGACAGATGCTGCTGTAAAGGTAGCAGATCCGAATTTTGGTTGTGTATTAGAAATAATAGTTATAGGATCGTTTTCTGGATCTGTATCATTTATCAGAGGATTTATTGTTTTAGTACTGTTTGTAATTGTTACTGCTGAATCATCATTTGCAGTAAGAACTTCACCTGGATCAGGAGGTTCAATAATATTAAAGTAATTAGAGTAAGTTTCTGCAAACTCATCTACGGTTGTACCGCCGTCTGTAGTATTATCCCAGTTAATCGACCAGGTCATCATTCCTCTTAAATCAGGATATCCTGCAGAGTCTCTAAGAACGTAAGCGCCCCCGAATGATTCACCTTTAGTTAAATAGTCAAGAGCTTTAATAACTTCCGTAGGAGCTATATAACTTCCGTTGTTATATGCTGCAGCAGGAGTTGCAGGTAAACCTACGGCAACCTGATCAGCACTAAGTTTAAATATTTTACCGTTAATTTCCATGCCATTAGTAAGACATTCAATCATAGCAACTATGAAATCAGCATTTCCTTTTGCATATGCCTGATTGTCAAGTCCCATCATTGAGCCGGAGTTGTATAACTGTGGAGCAACATAAGTCAAATCATCACCTAGAGCATAAAGAAGAGGTATATAAGCGCCCCATATTCCGCCATAAGCGCTGAGAGCACCTTGCAAATATGCGGTTTCAGGTGCTGCAGTGACCCAGAAATCTTTTCCCTGTCCTTTAAAGTACTGGACTATTTCTTTTACTGCATCGATAGTATTTACAGCCAGTGCTGATGTTGGATTTGTGAAATCTCCAGATTCAACATTTAGTGCACCTCCTTCAAAATCGATATCAAGCCCGTCAAATCCGTATTCTTCAATGATATCAATCATTGATGTGACGAATTTATCTTTGTCTGCCGTAGTGTTAAGTCTTATATGAGCTTTTTCTCCGCCAATTGAAATAAGAACTTTTACATTTCTGCTTTGAAGTATTTGAATATCTGATTTAAATTCAGATTCAGTGCTCATTTCAGGAGCAAACTTCATTGTCATATCAGTTGAAGAAACAGGTTCAGCAAACGAAACATCAATAACATTGTATTTACTATTTACATCTTTCAGTCTTAAATAAGGAGCATCTGCGCTTCCCCAGTTATGCCAGTAACCAATAATTACATTATTTGTTTCAGATTTTTCTCTTACTGATATTGAAATGAGAGCTGTAGCAAACTGCCCAAATTTATCAATTATTGTATAGTTGAATGAGTCATCTCCTGTGAATTCAGAAGATGGAGTATAAATTAACTTATTATTGCTAATAGATACTGTGCCGTTGCCGGGAGAGGTATTGGAGTCAATATTGATTTGATCTCCTGTATCATTTATAAGAGCATCTATTGTAATTGGAGTATTTATTATAGTACTAACAGTATCGTTACTAGCTAAAAGTTCTATTGGTTCGGGAGTTCCATTTATTGTTACATTTACAGTAGCAGTGTCACTGCCGCCTTTACCATCATTTATTGTATAACTGAAGCTGTCAGATCCATCTTCTGCTGAGTCAGCAGTATACATTATAGAATTATTTGATAAGACAACATTCCCTTTGCCACCTTGTGTGATACTTTCAATCGTTAATGTATCCCCATCTGCATCAGAATCATTTGAAAGGACATTTATTGTAACAATTTGTCCGGCATCTACAGTTGCACTATCACTATTTGCTACAGGAACGTTATTAACTGGAGGTGTACCTGCCTCAAATTCAGCGCTTATTGTATGATTAGCAGTAACATTTGTAAATGTGTAGGATGTCAACAGTCCAACAGAACTGCCATCAACCTTTACATCTTTGACTCTATTGCCTGAATCAGGAGTCATTGTGAATGTTTGGACTTCTTCTTTATTTACAGTAACATCACCATTAGGACTTATTGAGCCACTGACTGAACTACCACCACCTTGCGGAATACTTTTCCATCCTGTAGAATAAACTGTAGGTGACCATGAATTATTATCTATTACTGATTCATATGCGCTGCCGTTGAAAGTGACTTTAGCTCCTTTCATATACACATCATGTCCGCCTGTAGGCTGTTTATATTCAGGATAACTGTCTCCACCTCCGGAATTAACTAAAGAAGCAGTAATTGTGTAAGTTTGTGTAACTGCTTCTTTTACTGTGACTGTTACATTGGCGCTGTTATTTCCACCATTACCGTCATTGATTGTATATGTAAATGAATCAGTTCCAGTAAAATCAGTTGAGGGAGTATACTCTATCTGATTTGAGCTGTTTACTACCGCGCTTCCGTTTAAGGGAGCTGTTGTGATTATTAATTCCAACTCACTGCCGTAAGAATCATTTTGTAATACATTAAATACTGCTGCTGTGTTATAATCAGTTGAAAAACTATCATCTCTAGCAGATGTATTATCAGGAGTTGTATTAAGGTAATACTCATTAATTTTATCTGAAAGCCATCCGCTGTCATCAGTTACACCTGACAAGCCTGCAATACCTGTAGTGTTTCCTCCACCCCATAGAATTGAAAATACATTTGCATTTTCCAGTTCCTCAAGGTGCCCCTTCGTCCAGCCTTGAGAATCTTTATTATTATTTAGATAACCTAAAACACTTTTGCTTGCAAAATTATAGTCAACGGTGGCAGTCGCAACGCTGCTAAAATTATTATTTTTGATATAATCTTTTGCATTGCTTAGATCATTGTCAAGTAAGCTGTCGCCAAATATATAATTTGGAGCAGTTGAACCGTGATTGTTCCTAATATCAATATCGTCATTAATCTGAATATGTCCGCCCGGTGTTTGGAAAAGCATTACAGGAACAGGTGTACTGCTAATACCGTTATCTACACCTGCAATAAACGCAAAATATGTATTCCAGGCAGATACATTATATGTATAACCGTTATTGAGGGCATTATCGTCAGTCCCAAAATTATCTCTTTCGTATTTATCAAAGGCTATATAATCAGCTTTAATATTCTCGCCATTAACTACTGTATCATCGTATATTTTAAGACTTTTTAGAAAGTTAACTTCACTATCTATGTTGGTCTGAAGCATTTCAGGACGATGTACCCATTTATGTCCCAAAGTAGTTCCTGCCCAGATATTGTCCATCCAGCCAAAAGGAATATTAGGAGCTTTAGTTTTTATCAGCCAGTTTATTGTCAAAAGATAATCAGATATTGTACCATTATCTGTAATAAAGGCTGGATAGGCAGGCAATTCTATATTTTTATGAGTTTTCAAATAGTCAAGTGTTGTTTTTAGTTTGACATTCGGATTATTGTAGTCAAACGGAGCCCATGCGATTCCTGCCTCAATTTTATGAAGTTCACCTAATAAATCAGGATTCAATATAATTGTTCCTCTTATTCCAGTTGTATTATAGGCATCCTCCATATATTCAGATAATTTAATTAGATTATGAAGCCATTTATTCATGTTATTTTCATTCATTTCTATCTGTTCCGGGGTGCTGGCTCCATTATGTATTCCTAAATCAAATCCGATAGAATCAGGACCGTTTGAACCGCCGGCCGTATAAATAACAACAACAGGATTAATAATTTTATTTGTTTTGCTTTTGAGCTCGGAAATTAGATCTGTGTATAATCTACCTATTTTTAAATCTTCATCAACATATTTTAAATTCCAGGTTTCTGCGCCACCCTCTCCGGAATAAGTAAATACTGAGGTAGTATTTATATCTGACGGCAGTGAATTAAATCTGCCCTCGAGTTTTGTAACCTCGTATCCAGTTTTGGATGCATTTGTAATACTGCCCATAGTTATATAGTTCGGCCACCCTTTTACCAGAACGTTACCTTCTGAACTTTCCTTTTTTATAGTAAGTGAAATTGTAGCTATTGCATTGCTGCCTTCATTGTCGATTGCTGTAACCTGGATTGTATAGTTACCAAAGGCCGAAGGTGTCCACGTAGCAGTAGAACTGTTGAACGTTTGTTCGTCAACTTCAATTTTGATACTTTCTACAGTACCGTCACTGTCAGAAGCTGCAGTAGTAATATCAACTGGTGATAAAGTTTCCTGTTCTATAACTGAACCATTTGTAGGAGCGGTTATACTTACTAATGGTGGAGAATTTTCACCTCCTATCGCTGAGCCATTAAATTTAATTGATGCTGGGAGCTCTGAAGCAGAAGGCATTTGTGAACCACCCGAAAATCCACCGCTGATATTTACTGTTTGGCCCGGGCTAATAGCACCTCCCCAGGGATTACTCCCTAAAACATAATGGCCTGAGCTATTAGATTTTATTTGTGCATTGTCGAAATATGTAATGTTTTTTTGAAAATCAAATTCAAGTTCCCAGCTGTCTATTGCGCTGGTTCCGGTATTTGTTATTTCAATATTAAGAGAAGGCCACCAAGTACCTCCTGAAAAATTTGTCTTAATATTTACATTACCTGCAGCAGTAAATGTCAAACCAAAGATAATAGCAAAATAGCAAATCAACTTTTGAAGTTTAAAGTTTTGGATCAAGTGTTTTTTCATAGTTACATTTCTTCCCTTAAGTAATATTGTATTATTATTTTAATTTTAAAAAATTAGTCTTCTCTATAAAATAGTGTAAAGCTGTTTGTTTGTTTTAACCATATATTGAAATGTATCCAATAAATAAATATTTTATATTACTACAAATAGCATAGTAACTATATCTTATCTTTAAGGAACTATGAGTCTCTAATAGAGCCTAAACACTATAATAATTTATACACATTTTTAGCATAAATCAAATTTCTGAAAAGTTCTAATTTATTCATTTAATGTGTTCATTTGAAGTTTTATGGATTGATTGTTTGTATTGGTTAAGATGTTTGTATATAAGACTATACAGTGAATGAATAGATTAGATTTAATCTGGTCATTTAAGAATAAATCTGAACATATTGGAAGATTTTAATGTTGTATAATTCATAGTGATCTACAATAAAATGATGGATAAAATATATGATTAATATGCAGATTTAATTATAAATACAGGTAGGAAAATATGATATTAGAGGTGGGATGGAGGATAATTATACCTTATTTGTTCATTAGATATACTCAAAAAAGGGTAAAAAAAGGGTAAAAAGTTTTAGTTTGACAGTGAAAAGTTACTTTCAGTGCTTGTTTTTGGCAGGAATATGGAAAATTTCTTATAAATATCATCGAGTTTGCCTAAATAATATGCTGTATTATCATCTCTTACATTGGGTGCATCTGCAAGTAGACAGCTGTTATCAACTACAGAAAGCTTTTTCTTTGAGCCTAAAACATAATAGGATATTTGGTCTCCCTGACGATAGTTTCTCTGAGCTTTTAGTGCTAGTTCATATGCAGCGCTTCTTCTGCCTTTGCCTGATGAAATTTTGAGACTGTAGTTTCCAGGAGATTCTTTTAGGTTTTCGCTTTTAGCAAGTTTGTTCAATGGGATACTTTGATCTTCAATAATATTTCTGTAATTTTCCGTTAATGAATGGATTTTATGATACTCCTCATTTAAAAGAAACGATAAGAAATCCTTCAAATATTCTCTAATGAATGGTTCGACACCTCTTGATTTAAGAGCTGCGCCTGTTATGAGTACTTCTCCATTTTCAGTTAAAAGGGCATAATTTTTACTTTTATAGCAGAACATAGCTTTATAAGTTGAATCAAGTTCTACATCTATTCCTTTTGGAAGAATCTGCTGTACCATTTTTTCCATAACTTGCGGGGAAGAAATGTGCTGCGGGGGTTGAAAATAGATTCCATCAGTATCCATTTCAATAACTTTTGCTTTTTCTTTTAAAAGAAAATTCAGCATAGAAGTTAGTATTTCTCGGCCGTGAGACGTCACATTTTCAGCCATATCGAAATCATTAAATGTACCGAATCCAAATCCAAGATACCCGTAAAATGAATTTATCATTATTTTGAATGATGTCTGGAGTGAATTATAATAATCTTTTTCTTCCGGTGTCTTAGCCTGCCTTTCTTTATCTTTTGTATCTAAACGAAAAGTTCTGAGCTTATTAAGGAAAAAGGGGTATTTACTTAACCTGTCTCGAGACGGTTTCCAGTTTTGTGAAACAATAATAGAGGGATAGAGAGAACGCACATCACAATGCCATATATTTTTAAATAAACCTGAGTCAAATGCTTCTGTTAGCGCACCACTAAACTGTCTTCCTTGTTCTGCTACTGGTATAGATTCATTTTCTGTCAAATACGATGCTACAAGCATAGAGTCTATTTTAGTTGCATTTCCTCTGACAATTGCATTTTGGTATGAGAAAGGTTGTAGTTGTGTCTGATAAAAATAACTTGGAGAAAGTATTTGAGATATAGCTCGGGTTTCTCTAACATCATCAAGTGCATATAATAAAAGTTTGTCTCTTTCTTCATTGTAGTACTTTCTTATATCACTAGCGTCTATATAAGTTCTGTCCTGAGATGCTACACCAAAATGCTTAGCAATCGATTTAAGACCATAACTTTCGAGATCTCTATGGATAATATCATATAGCTGTGCCAGAAAATATGTATCAACAATATGCCTTCCATAAATTTCATACCTTTTGTAACTAATCGTTCTTTCTGCAACTGAAAAACGTGATGTGCGCGTTTTAGGAATACTGCAGTTGCGTCCTAATGACAGTTTTACTTTATAACGTTTTGCCCGTTCTTCGATGAACGGTAAATCGAACCTGAATATATTATGTCCTTCAATAACATCCGGATCTCTTTCTTTTAAAATAGAAACAAACTGCTCAAGTATTTTTTTTTCTGAGGTTGTTTCATCTGCCAGGAGATACTTTTCCCATCCTGTGTTATCGCTTAAACTAATAACTATTATTTTATCTCCTTCACGTTTGGCATTCGGAAAGTCGTAGCCTGAAGTTGTAAGCGTCTCTATATCAAATTGTAAGCGGCGTATTTCTGAATAGTTCATTCCTCTGAATAGACGCATGTTATGCTGCATTAGAACCTGTTGTTGTAAGTCGGAGAATATTCTATAAGGTGAATTAGGTGAAGATGCAGAGTAGCCGGTTGAAGTTTTTAAATATTTCAGTGCAGATGAATATGCTTTTAGATTTGGGAAACTAACCAAAAAACGGAAATATTCATTTCCCTTTAATGTGACAGTTTCATAGGTTCCTTCAAATAAATTTAGAAAATAATTATCCTGTAGTAGAATAAAAGGGTGAAAAACTACTTCTTTACAAATTACTTTGTCTCCATTTCTGATATAAATATCTGCAATACCGTTTTCTTTTGGTTCAACTGCTACAATATTATCAAGGTTTGAAGATACTAATTCTTCCAGAGATAGGAGAGCTTTTTTATCAATATTCATTTTTTCTTCTTCTTGTTTGAGAATAATATAAGAAAAATACAGTATATTAATGCATTCCTTACAGAGCCTGAATTAGTTTTTGCTAAAAAATTAGACATTATTAATTCTATTGGATTTTCTATGCCTTTAGCTGATTTCTTAAGATATTCGATAACCTCTATTTTTTTGATTTTTCCCTTTGTGAAATTATGAAGTATTTTTTGAGGCGAATCCAATTCAGTGTTTTGATTTATTTCTATCATGTTTTCACATAGGTTAAGAATTCCTGTCTCGTGATGATTGTCATAAATTCGTAAGAATTCATAAAAAGTATCACCTATTCCGGCTATTTCTGCTATACAGCTAATTATTTCGCAGGTAACTGCATCCCTTTTCTTAAACATTGTATGTGCAAAATCCTTATGTTCTGTACAGTTAGTGCAGTCTTTATTATATCTACTGATGATTTTATCGGTTCTGGCTGTTACTTCAACATACTTATCCAGTAGAACTTTAAGCATGTTGATGTCTTTCATTGAAGTAATAGCATTGGTGCCATAAACTAATTTTAAAGGTATTATAGAGTCTTTATAGATTTGAATGATTCGAGGATAACTTTCTTTGTCTTCAAGTTTAACTAGGGCCAGCATACAGATGGCTGCGAGGTGATGATCTTTTGAAGAGAGATATTTTCTCATAAGGGGGATACCTTCTTTTACTCTTCTGTCTCCTAGTAAATGTGCTGCAAGATATCCTGTAGTATATTCACCAAACTGCAGTTCTTTAATGATTCTAACAATAGTTGCCTGTTTTAAATGAGTTCCGTATAAAGCCCTAAGTGCGCGAATTCTAACCCTGTATTTCGGAGATTCCAGATAGTAAATCAAACTATCCTGAGATAAATCCGATTTCATGGATTCGAGCTTAGCTACACTATTGTATTCATCATCGGCAGATGAATATTTTTGCAGGCGATGCATTACATAAACTGTATGCATTTCGTGAGGTTCTATAGATAATTTTAATACATCTCTTAATCGCCAGCTTGAGGGTGATTTTAATTTATAAACAATGTATAAAACTGGCAGCATCAGTATAAACATAATACAGTAGTAGTACCTGAATATTTGACCCTGCGCAACCAACATGGTAATAGCCTGAAGTAAGCCGCCTCCCAGGAGCAGACCCAGTATTCCGGCTACCGCGCCGCTAATAACAGTATACCAAAGAGATATACCTACACTGTTTTCTCTTGGAATGATTGTTAAATAGTAATAATTCAAACAGGAGTCAAGTCCGCATAAACATATTCCGCCAACAAAGAAAATTATGAAAGTAAACCACCAACTAAAATCATTTGGAGCAAATATCCACAGTAGTGATATTACAAAAAGAAGGATTACATATAAAAGAAGAAGTGGTTTTGGTCCTGTTTCGTCAGAAATTATACCGTTTAGATAAGTGATTGCAATTCCGCCAGCCAGTTGTACAAAAGCAAAAATTAGTGCAGTTAAATCAGTTACGTTGTATAACTGCTTTAATGCGAGAATTGATATAGGTACAATAAGTATTAAGCCGGCACGAGAAAATGATCTGCAGAAAAGAAAACTCCTGTATTCCTTTACATTCCAAATAGTGGCTAGTAATTTCTTTGTAGTTACTGAACGGGCGGATTCTCGTGGTACCTCTGTTTCATTAAGACCGATAAAAAGACAGCTGCATGCAAGCTTTATCAGTCCGCCAAGTAATATTACCAGTTGGAATATTATTAAGGTCCTGTGCCAGGATATAAATCCGATGACACACCCCATAGCAATAATATTAGCCAGGGTATAATAGAGAAAATATTTGGAGGAAAATTCCCCTTGATTTTCCTTATCTGTAAATTCCCCCATTAAAGGTTGAGTAGATGCTGTTCCAATTGATTTAAAAGCGAAAAATAAAAAAGTTACGCATGTAATCAATGTCACTAAGAGGTCTTTATTCAGTTCCAGATACTGTAAAAAGGGAATTAAAGCCATTGCAATTGCAGTAAAACCGCACAATATCCAAGCTAGCCTTAATGTTAGACCCGCACCAAATTTTGATATTGCAGTTTTTCCGGTAAAGGCAAACAGCGTTCCAAGATAGCCGAATGATGCAATAAAAGCTACAACAGGTGTAGTACAACCGACTTTTAGAAGATAGAGACTCAATACATTCCCAGTGATAAAAGTCAACGCTATTCCATTTAGGAAAGAGAAAGATAACAGTATTTTTCTACCCTTGGTCTGTTGCGTAAGTGATAGTTCTTCGTTTGTAATCATAAAAAATTTCTTTCTCTGTAATTCAGGGACAAAGCGTGGCAAGCTTCTTTCTTGCCATGCCAAAGGCATGGGGCTTTGTGGTAAATTCAAAACTTGAAATGTTTAATTAATTTTATTGTTTATAATCATCTATCATACAAATATTTATATGACATATAAAAAAATACCTTGCCCACGCTTTCTGCGTGGAAAGCATAAATCTTGTCCCGCTCGCGATATACAAAATTTAATAAGGTTTAAAGTATCACTAAACGTCAGGTCGGGCAGATTTGCTGTAGAGACGCAAAATCTTGCGTCTCTACCCATTTGTAGTTCGGGCAACTTTATAGGTTCATCTGTTTAACTAGTTCAAGGATTTACTGATCAACGACCTCAGCGGTTTTGTTCAAAATCAAGAAACAGTGTTTTTAGTAAATGCGGAATCATTATCATTTTTTCGGGGCGTTCAATGAATGCAATCCTCATCTGTGTGTCGCCGGGGTTTTTTTCTCCTTCTTTAATGTTGTAAAAACCTGACATCGGTGCAACTAAAAGAGTGAAAAATTCACCACCAACATCAACTTTTCCTTTTCTTGCGCAGTAGAGGACAAAATCAAGGGATTTAAAACCTGGTTTTACTATATTTTTTACATCTATAACTGAATACAGTGCGGCGTCCGGGCTTGAAACAATTATACCCTGAAGTTTTTCTTTAAGGCCGTTTTGAAGTATTGACATCATTGGCTTATAATATTCTCTCTGATGCTCGTACCATTTATTAAGTTCTTCGTGGCTTACATGGGCTAATGCTCCAAAGGCGTATTGTCCTATTGCATTTGCACATAAGTTTGCTGTATATTCTGCAAGAGATTTATCATGAAATTCTTTGTTATCTGTTATAAGGGCACCAATTCTTAATCCGCAGCCGTTCCATACTTTTGAAGCGGTTTCTATGCTGACCCTTCTGCCTTCAATTCCAGGAACTATATCATCCGTCAATCCCCATACACTGGAGGTTTTGTTGTTTCCATATTGAAATTCACGATATGCCTCATCACTGATCATCCACAGATCGTGTTTTACACACAGTTTTCCAAGTTTAACCATTATTTCATGATTATAGAAATGTCCGGTAGGATTGTCATAAGGTATTACAACTAGAGCTCTGGGTTTGTATTCTTCTATCGTTTTCTCTATTTCTTTCATATCAGGAAGTGTGAATTTACCATCGTCTTGTAAGTTTCTTCTTACAGAAACAGTTTTACGGCCAAGTCTGCTCGCAAATGCATTGTAGTTTGTGTAAGCAGGGTCGATAAGTAAGATAGGATGTTTAGAAGAACCGGCTGGGCCGCAAACAGCTAGTATGACTAACTCCATTGCCTGGCTTCCACCGTCGGTTATCATTGAATACAGCTTGTCTGTCTCAAACCCTGATGAAGCAATTATGTTTAAAAAAGCATTATTAGCTTCTTCCATACCAACTGTAGGTGTATACTTAACTATTCCTTCATGAAACGGGCTTTCTTCCTCGTTTAGGTTAAAAATACGCTTTTGAATAGCTGGATGAATCGGCAGAGATACATTTCCAATAGCAGTATTGAGGGCTTCGACTTTGTCTTCCCTTTTCATGAATTCTATTTGGGCCATTCTAATTGCTGAAGGTTTTCTTGACTTAAAGTGTTTGGAAAGCTTAGGTTTTTTCATAGTAATACACTCCTATCATATGATTTAACTAATTATCAATATGGCATATAAATAAAAGAACTTGTTCAACTTCTATAATAATACGCATATTAATGAGGCTCTTGTAAAACTCTGTGCTATGCGGTTTTGACAGAGCAAAACCCTCCAGTTGTGAATTCAAAATGGAGGGAAACGCTCTGTCGTTTCCATGCACTGCGCATGTTTTGCAATTACCACTAATTAATATATTTTTTATTAAAAAGAAGCCAGATTCAAAATTCTATAAAGCTAATGATAACCAGAAATTATAAAATAATCCATGCTTTTCTATATTTTTTTCAAATTTTCTAAATCAAATGGCCCATTTTCTCTTTTTTGGTTTTAAGATAAAATTCATTATGTTTATGCGGGGGGATAATTATTGGAACACGATCTTTAATGGTTAAGCCATAACCATCAATGCCTACAAGTTTTTTAGGATTATTGGTTAATAGTCTTACTCCTTTAACTCCGAGATCAAGTAGAATCTGTGCGCCTAAACCGTATTCACGTAAGTCGGAAGCAAAGCCAAGTTTTTCATTTGCCTCTACCGTATCTGCTCCCTGATCCTGAAGCCTGTAAGCATGCAGTTTATTTTTAAGGCCGATTCCGCGACCTTCCTGTCGCATATAAACTATTACACCTTTACCTTCTTTTACTATCATTTCCATTGACGTTTCAAGTTGATCTCCGCAGTCACAGCGGGCTGAGTGAAAAACATCACCGGTTAAACATTCACTATGTACTCTTGTAAGAATATTTTCTTCGTTCTCTACGTCACCATAAACAAGAGCAAGATGCTCCAGGTTATCAAGTTGTGATTTGTAAAGATGAAGTTTGAAAAAACCATATTTTGTAGGAAAGTCTACAACAACTTCTTTTGTTATAAGTTTTTCATTTTTACGTCTATATGCTATCAAATCAGCGATCGTACACAGTTTTAAGTTGTGTTTTTTTCGAAATTTCTGGAGGTCGTCCATACGTGCCATAGAGCCGTCATTATTCATTATCTCACAAATTACACCTGCAGGATAGAACCCGGCAAGCCTAGCCAAATCTACACCTGCTTCCGTGTGTCCGGCCCTCTGCAGTACGCCGCCAGGCCTCGATATTAAGGGAAAAATATGACCGGGAAGAACAAAATCACTAGCTGTTGATGCTGAACCTATTAATGTTTCAACTGTTTTGGCTCTGTCAAAGGCGGAAATTCCTGTAGTAGTACCATGTTTAGCGTCAACACTGACTGTAAACGCGGTTTTATACCGATCTCTTTCTCCTTCTGCTACCATTTCTCTTAACTGTAACTGTTCTGCTCTTTCTCCTGTAATA
>CAZGAI010000019.1:0-16896 GCA_964523175.1 uncultured Victivallales bacterium
AGTGATGCTGTTCAGCTACTGAGCGATACAAAAAGATATAGTCAATATTGTTTGATTCTAATAATGATAACAAATCAGTTTCTTTAGGCCTTACTATTAAACCATTTTTCTTATCACGTATTTAGTTCACTGTTGAGGAAAATTCTGAAATATAAAATACCTACTTTTTATAGGTTATTATAGTTTTGAGGTTTCCTATTATTATTTTTGACTCTTTTTAAAAAAGTCATCATATATCATATAAAGGGTAGGAACTACAAACAATACTAGAAAAGTTGAAGCTGCAAGGCCAAATACGATGCTTACGGCCAATGGAATTAAAATTTGAGCCTGCATGCTGCGCTCAGTCATTAATGGCAGCAGACCCGCAATAGTAGTTATAGAGGTTAGTAATACAGGCCTAAATCTTGCTTTACTTGCCTCAATAGCAGCAAGTTTAATATCTAATCCCTCTTTACGTTTTATTTTTATAAATTCCATTATCAGGATTGAGTCATTCACAACAATACCGGCAAGAGATATAAAGCCGATGGCACTTGGCATACAGAAAGTAATTCCAAGTAATATATGCCCCCAAATAACTCCAATAATTGCCAGTGGAATAGCAGCCATAATAATTAATGGTTCAAAATAACTTTTAAATTGAAATGAGAGTAGAATAAAAATTCCAAAAATTCCAAAAAGGAAAGCCTGAGCCATAGATTTTCCTGTTTTAGCGCCTTCTTTACTCTCACCTTCATAATCTATCCAGACATCAGGATGTGACTCAAGTAGTTTCGGGGTATAGTTTTTTCGTAAATCATTGATTACTTCATTTATATTAGCTTTTGAACGATCTACTTCTGCCATTATCGCAACATTACGAATACCGTCTTTTCTATATATTTTAGCAAATCCCCGACCTGCTTTTATTGAAGTTACAGCACTTAACGGAACTTGTTTACCGTTATCAAGGTGTATGTAGAAGTTATCAAATCTTTTAATATTATCCATTCCCATATCTGCAAGTTTCAGTGTAATTTCATAAGACTCAGGGCCGGACTGTATTTCATCAGCAATCTGGCCATGATATGCAGCTCTTAGTTGGTCTGCAATTGCTTTGGAAGTGAGGCCTTCTTTCAATGCCCCGGGTTTTAAAGTAAGAATTAGTTCAGGTTTCCCAAGTCTCATATTGTCTGTAACATCATGTATTCCTTTGTAAGTCTTAAGGTGTTGCTGTATTTGAAGAGATACAGCTTTCAATTCATCAAGATCTTTACCTTTGATCCGTATGTCTATAGGGATACCGGCCGGTCCGGGCTGGGAATCTTTGTAAGTCAGAGTCATAACTTCAGGAATACTTCCTGTTTCTTTGCGCCAATATGCTAGAATATCATTAACTGAAGTAACACGATTGTCGCCGGACAGAAGATCAGCGGAAACAGTAACAACATGAGCACCTGATTCACCAGCATCAGTGTTTGTATTATATTGAACAGAAATATTTTTTATTAATTTATTTTTATAGGGTTGTTCAGGAGTGAAATGTTCATTTACTTTATCAAGCGCATCTGTAATATTTTTGACAATATTTTCTGTTTTAGATAAAGGAGTTCCCTGTGGCAGAAGTACTCTGGCAACAATTGTATCACCGTCGATGTCCGGAAAAACTCTAAACTTTAGTATACCTCCTGAAATCATTCCTATTGACAGTATGAAAACGGCAATAAGACATCCAATAAATAAATACCTGTATGGAAGGATAATATTCATGAATCGAGTAACAATATTCAGTTTTATCCATTCAATACTGCTGTTTAGCTTTTTTCTTACTTTACTGTTTTGTTTATTGAGATTTTTATTTTTAAATGAATGTGCAAGATGACTTGGTAATATAAAAAATGCTTCAATCAGGCTTACAATAAGTACTATAATCAGAACGATAGGTATAACTTTTAATATTTTCCCCATAGTTCCGGTTATAGTAGTAAGTGCGCCGAATACAAAAACAGTTGTAAGGAATGACGAGATAACACCGGTAGCTACTTCTTTTACTCCGTCGACAGCGGCATTAAGTGCTTTCTTTCCTTTAGCCATATGAGTAGCAATGTTTTCTGAAATTACAATAGCATCATCCATCAGCAGGCCGATAGCAATTAATAAAGCGACCATTGATATCATATTTATTGAAATATTCATTAGTTTCATAAAAAATAATGCTCCCAAAAATGAAACAGGAAGTCCCATTGAAACCCAGAACGAAAAACGGAAGCTGAGAAAAAGCCAAAGTACTAAAAATACAAGAATTAAACCCTGTATGCCATTACTGGTAAGGAGCATTAGTCTATCTTTTACGATAGATGAAACATTATTTGTTATATAAAAGTTAACGCCCGGGGGCTTGATCTTTTCTTCATGCTGCAGAAATGTTTGTACTTCATCAAAAATTGTAAGAGCATCTTGACTTTTAGTTTTGGAGATTTTCAGGAGCCCGGCTCTTTGCCCGTTAAATATTACCTTGTCTTCATCAAATTCAAAAGAATCAGATACTTTCGCTATATCGCCAAGTTTTATCTCAGCCCCGGTTTGTCCTCCGATAATGGTCATATTTTCCAAATTATCTATAGTTTTTTTACGATCGTTGAACCGTATCATATAGTCACGTTCAGGTGTTTTTAAAGTACCTGCCGGAAGGTTAGTGTTCTGCTGCTTAACTGTATTTGCTATATCATTTATATTTAAACCGTACGAAAGAATTGATTTGGGAGATATTTCAACTTTAAACTGGTGCTGAGAGAATCCTTCCAGTGTAACCTGGTTAATATTAGGAAGTCTTTTGAGCTTATCTTTTATATTCTCACAGTATGCTTTAAGGTTCAAAGGTGACATTGGACCGGTAACTGCGATTGATACAACGTGATCTTTTCTGTTTAAGGGTTTTATTATTGGTTTTTCAACTAGTTCCGGGAAATTATCAATAGCCTCAACTTCTGTTTTTATATCATTTTGGAACTGCTGAAAGTTTCCGGACTCTTCCATCTCAACTGTTACAATACCGACACCTTCTTTTGCTTCAGATTTCATTTCTTTTAAATTATTAACTGTTTCAACAGCTTCTTCTATTTTTTGACATATAGCCTCTTCAACTTCTTCAGAAGTGGCACCTGGATAGTTAGCTGTTATCTGTACTTGAGGCTTAGAATGATCAGGCATAGTTTCACGTCTAATTTGAAAAACTGCACTTATTCCCAGCAGTAAAAGAAGCAGCATAAGCAGGTTTGCTGCAGTTGGATGTTCAGCAAAATATCTAATCATGATATTACTTACCTCCAGTCGCTTCTTTTTTGATTCTCGCTTCAAGCATTTTGTCAGGAATAGTTTTAAGTTTCATTCCATTGATTGCCGGGAGAACATCAGAAGTGATAATAATATCACCCGGTGAAATTCCACTCTTAATAACGCAGAATTCGGAAAGTTTAAATTTGATATCAATATCAACAATATCCAGTCGGTTATCTTTGCTTACCCTGTACACTTTATTTTCATGAATTGCAGCGCGGGGAATAACAGTGCAGTTATCTTGAGGTGGGCCTATTATATCAACTTCACAATACATTCCCTTTGTCAGTGCTGGTTTATTATTTTGAGTGTTGTATGGGTTTGAAACGATTACTACAACCCCAACTGTTCTGGTATTTGGATCAATTGCTTCAATTCTATCGCATATAGCATTCCATACATACTCTTTACCGTTTGGTTGAAATTTGACTAATGCTTTTAATGCTAAATGATTATTTGTATAATTAATATTTTCTCCGGTATGGTATAAGGTAAGAATATCGAGTCTTCCTGTGTCGACCTGAGCTGTTATTTCAACGGCATCTGTGGAGCCAGCAGTTAATAATTCCTGTCCTTTTTGTATATATTGTGAGATCTCAATTTTTACACTGCTTATTCTGCAGTCAAATGGAGCAGATATGACTGTATGTTCAATGTCAAGTTTTATCTCAGATAATAAAGATTTAGCTGCTTCAAGCTGCGCCTGTTGATATTGTAGTTGGCTAGGTATTAGACTAAGGGAATTATTCAATTCCTGAATGTTTGTCTTTTGAGAAAGAACATTTATTTCAGCCTTCTCCAGTGCTGATGTAGACACAGCTTTGCTTATTGCCAGTTTTTTATTTCTTTCGAATTCTTTAATGTTAAATGCCAGAATTTTTTTCAGGAGTTCAAGTGATTCTTCTACATTTTTTTTCGTGGCTTTTAGTTCAAGTATATTTGCTTCAATTTTTTTGATTTCAGCTTCATTCTGAATGATTTTAAGTTTGTATAAAGACTTATCAATTTCCAGAAGCTTATCTCCTTTTGTAAAAAAGAAACCACTATCAAGCCGGTCACTTATCCATACAATTTTACCGCTAACTTCAGAAATGGCTTTCCAAATTTTTTCGGGCTCAGCAGTGCCGTAGCCTGTTATTTTAGGTACAACTGTAAGATTTTCTACTTTAAAAGTTTTTACAAAAGCTGTCTGTTCTTCTGCATTTTTAATACTTGGTTTAGGTTTATTTAAAACTAATAATATAAATAATATTATTGCTATAATAACAGGGATAAAAAAGAGCAGCTTTTTAATATTTATTTTCATTTTTTACCTTATCCTTTATTGGTGATGCCGTTTACAAAAATTTCCATGATATTTTCAACATCTTCTGATATTGTTCTTGCCATACCTGTCAATAGCTTTGAAATATTAATACTCATAATTGAGCCCAAAAATATTTCTGAAGCTGATCTTGGCGGAATATTTTTAAATAATCCGGACTTAATACCCTCTTGAAATAGTACTTTTACTTTATCAATTAATTCTTCTCTTTTTGCTAGTTTATCTTTATTTTTTAATATATTTCTACCTTTGTCATTGTGAAAAAGCATTACCATATGGCGGTATTTGTCAAAATGGATCAGCATTTGCTCTGCTATATCTCTAAGCTTTTGTAATAATGGCAGGTCAGACTCAATTTTTTTGTATATTGATTCAAAGAATGGTTTAAAAATATAACTTTCAGCGTGGTCTAGAAGTTCTTCTTTGTCTTTGAAATAATTATAAAGTGTTCCTTTAGAAACATCAGCCTTTTCTGCTGCTTTACTCATTGTTAATGATTCGTAGCCGGATTCTTTTATTATCTCTACTACTGCTTCACAAATATCTCTATGCATCAGCCTGTCTAATATCTCTTTGCGCTTATCCGAAAGCTTGGGCATTTATTTAATTTCCTTGTTTTGACTTATAGTTAGTTAAAATGAACTATTATTAATAATAATGACTATGTGGTCATTAATCAATAGGTTTAGTGTTGAATCTTTAAAAAAAGTGTGATAAAAATACTTTTATGAGCTTAGTTTAGTGCTTGTTTCTTTGAAACTATATTATCGATGCTGGATATTCGATACTCGTTTACCTACCCCTTTTATTCCCCTCCCGGGAGGGGATTAAGGGGTGGGTTGATCTACGTTTTGTCTTTAAATTCAGCAGTTTTTATATGATATAGCTTCGATAAATCGAAGACCGACGCTTTTCTGAAACTATTTATTCACCACGGGAAACTCGGAAAACACTGAATTCATTTTAAGATTAATTTATTGATGTTATCAAATCAGTTTCTCAACAGATAAAACTGTCCATTAGCCGATTGTAGAGACGCAATGCTTGCGTCTCAAATGTGTTGTCTAGGCATTGTGCTATCACAGACGCATGCGATGCGTCTCTACAATGTATGTTTCTTTCGATAAGACTTTAGATAAACAGAAGTTCGGTGTTCTTCTGAACCTGAGGGATATAAACAACTTATAGTTTTTTAAAAAAATAAATGCACTGAGTGAGTTAAAGGTCAGGTTGAGAAATGAGCAGCACCAATTTCTCCTTTTTTATCCACATAATGTAGAATGAAACAGTGATATCTGTTATAATATTCTTCAAATAACTAATTTTAATTTAACGAGTTACAGTAGTAAGGGCAATAATGATAAAACTAATCAAAAACGGAGAAGTATATGCACCTGAGTTCCTAGGTAAAAAGGATATTCTTATTATCAATAACAAAATAGGAAAAATTGCAGATAGAATTGATGATTTTCCTTCGGGTATTGTTTCAGAAACAATCGATGCTACCGGAAAGAAAATTGTACCGGGATTTATTGATCAGCATGTTCATATTATAGGTGGTGGAGGTGAAGCCGGATTTTCATCCAGAATTTATGAAACAAAACTTACAGATTTTACTACAGCCGGAACTACTACAGTAGTAGGTTTATTGGGAACAGACGGCACAACCAGAAACCTTGAGGCTTTGATTGCAAAAGCAAGGGCTCTGGAAGGGGAAGGTATATCTACATATATTTTGACTGGTTCGTATGAGTATCCTGCGCAGAGTCTGACAGGTAGTGTAAGAAGAGATGTTATGCTGATAGATAAAATTATTGGTACTAAAATAGCCATATCAGATCATAGAGCATCCTATGTTACAAGTGTAGAGTTAATTAAAGAGGCTTCTAATGCCAGGGTTGCCGGAATGTTAAGCCATAAACCCGGAATAGTTACTATTCATGTAGGAGACGGTAAAAACAGACTTGATCCGGTTTTTGAAGCGGTACAGAATTCAGAAATACCAATAAAACATTTTATCCCAACACACATCAATAGAACAAAAGAACTCTTTGAACATGCTATTTTATTTGCCAAAATGGGCGGTTTTATAGACTTTACTGCGGATACTTTACCCTCAGCATCAGACCCTAGTTCTGTCAAAACAAGTGCAGGCATAAAGAAAGCTATTAAAGAAGGAGTTTGCCTCGAAAATATGACAATCAGCACTGATGGTAACGGCAGTTGGTCTTTATATGATGAACAGGGAAATCTTAAAAAAATAGGCATTTCGCAAATGGATAGACTGCACAGAGAACTGAAAGACCTTGTTTTTAAAGAAGAATTCAGCCTTTCTGATGCTTTAAAGCCAATCACTTCTAATGTAGCTAAAGTTCTCGGTATTTTTCCTCAAAAAGGAAAGATTGAAGAAAACAGTGACGCCGATATTCTAATTCTTGATAATGATTTGGATATTGTTTCTGTAATGGCCAAAGGTCAAATGATGATTCGAAATGGGAAAGTCCTTAAAAAAGGGATGTATGAAAGATAAAATTGCAGATTTACTGGATTTTTCTAAATCAACTTGCGTTAAACCTATAACTACCAGTGCGCTTAATGATCAGGATCTGTTAGACAAAATTACCAATTTTCCAATAATTCCTGAGAATAGCCTGATAATAGTCAACGATCACTTTAGGTCTACTCCTACTCAGCGAATAGTGAAGACACTGAGGGATGCCGGAAAAATCTGCAGGCCGGTAAATTTTATGATAGCGACAGGATCACACCATCCTCCAGCAAATGATATTGCAGTAAAGTTAACAGGCGCTGAAAAAAATGATAAAATATTATATCATGATGTTTATAGCCTTAAGAATTACTCCTTTGCGGGAAATACTTCAAGAGAGACAGAGGTTTTTTATAATCCGGTAATTGAACAGTTTGGTAAAATAATAACTATCGGCAGTGTTGAGCCTCACTATTTTGCAGGATTTACCGGAGGTGCCAAATCTCTAATGCCGGGTATTGCAGCGAAAAAGACTATCAAACAAAACCATCGATGGGCTATGAACCCCGCTTCTGGAATTATGAAAACCAAAGGAAACCCTGTATTCGAAGATATATGGGAGGCTGCCGGGCTGATAATTCCTCATGATCAGGTATACAGTATTCAGTTAGTCAACCATGGTTCTTCTATTTTGAATGTTAGTTTTGGAACGTTATCAGAAGCTTTTAATGAAGCGGTGATAGTATCAAAAAATATATATGAAAAACAGTTTAATAGGAGTTTTGATAGAATAATATCATTTGTAGAATCGCCACTTGATAAAAATCTCTACCAGTCACAAAAAGCCATTGAAAACACTAGAAACGTATTAAAAAAAGGTGGATCATTAGTTTTAATAGCAGAGTGCAGTGATGGTATAGGATCCGCAGATTTTTTTGACAGACTGCAGTCCCAGGGAACCTCCGAGAATGTATTAAAAAATCTTTCTTTTGAATATTATCAGTTTGGAGATCATAAAGCATATAAATTTGCAGAATTTGTTCAAAAATCAGAACTGTTATATGTGGGTAATTTGTCTGCTGATACTGCATCAAAGGCCTATATGACTAAAGTAACGATTGATGAACTTGTATTATTGTATAATAATTGGACCGCTGCCGGAAATGATATATTAGTAGATGAAGCAGGTGGTTTTAATGCATACAGTCTAACGTCAAATTGAATTGATATCAAAAATGAAGTATAATTAAAGATGAGATATTCAATTTATAATTTTCTTTAAATCTTCAATCTGAAATATAAAAAGTTTATGGAGAAATATTATGATCAGCGGTGATACTTTGTTAAGTGAAGATGTTTCAAACAAAATTAAAAGCTTTGTTCAGCGTAATATTACTACATACCAGAACAAAAATCCCGATAACAAAGAACTTAAAATTATCAATAACCAACTATTTGAATACATTGTTTCTCTAGGGATAGTGACACAGGAATTTATCGATTATTGGATGCAGCTGAATGTAGATGATCCTGAACCATTGCACCTTCTTGCCATAGCCGCCGAATATAGTGATAGCTATATAGGTCCTCATCTTATTAGAATGAGCAGATATAGTGCTTTGCTGGCCGAAAAAATGGGATTAGATGCATCGATGGTAGAGAATATCAAGCTTGCTGTTCCAATGCATGATATAGGCAAAGTCGGGATCCCTGATGATATACTGTTAAAACCGGGAAAGCTTTCTGCAGAAGAATTTGAACTAATAAAGGACCATACAGTTATGGGTGCTAATTTACTAGCGAGTTCAACAAATCCATTATTGTGGCTATCGGCTGAAATTGCCTCTTCTCATCATGAAAAGTGGGATGGAAGCGGGTATCCTTTAGGTGTTAGTGGTGATGAAATTCCGTTAGTCGGACAGATTGTAGGACTTTTGGATGTCTTTGAAGCAATAACTTCGGTTCGCCCTTATAAACCGGTTTACCCTGATGATGTTGCCTGGGATTATATAAATATAGAGAGTGGAGACCATTTTTCTCCTGAGGTTGTTAAGGTTTTTCTCAAGCATTTCGATGAGTTTATTCAGATAAAAGATCAGGTTCAATGAAAAAACTTTATAATATTGAAGAAACTATTTCTGAAATAGCTAAGCTTATATTAAACTCTGATAAAATACTTTTTATTACCGGCGCGGGGATTTCTGCAGACTCCGGATTGCCGACTTATCGAGGCGTCGGAGGCTTGTACAATGACGATCTGACCGAAGAAGGTATTACTATTGAAGAGGCGTTAAGTGGAACGATGATGCTGAAGCGGCCGGATATTGCCTGGAAATATTTATGGCAGATTGGTTCCGCCTGTCATAAAGCTGCCCCAAATAAAGCACATGAAGTTATTTCGTCTATCCAAACCTTAAAACCGGATACCTGGGTACTGACTCAAAATATTGATGGACTTCATGGAGCAGCATGCACAAAAAATCTAGTAGAAATCCATGGAAATGCCTTTTCTCTTCATTGTACTCAATGCGGAAGGGAAAAGGATTACAATGAGCTTATTTCAGATTTTAAGGATAAGCTGGTGTTGCCTCCCTTATGTTTATTTTGTGGGGGAATTATCCGGCCTAATGTTGTATTGTTTGGAGAACAGCTACCGTCTGAAGCTATCACGAAATTATACGAATTGATCGATAGCAATATTGCTTTAGTAATAAGTATTGGTACTTCCGGTGTATTCCCATATATTGTAGAACCTATCCGAGCAGCAAATAATCGCAATAATTCAACTGTCGAAATAAATCCTGTAACTACTGATATTTCTTATATGTTTAAATATCGTGTAGAAATGAATGCTGCCGAGACCATGGAAAAAATATGGGAAAAATTGAGAAACTTATGAAAAATAAATCATCTAATCACTCAATGGTTAAGCTTTAAAAGAGGTCTCTGAAATTATTGAGACGCAAATTTTTGTTTCTCTACCATAAGTTACAATAAAATTACTTCAACTTTGTTTTTTTTGAGATATTCTTTGTCTTCTTCCGGGATTTCGTCTGTGATTAGGCAGTCAATTTCAGAGGCGTTACAAATTTTAGAAAGAGCAATTTTATCAAATTTGGTCGAATCGGTCAGGACAAATGTCTGTCTGCTTTTTTTGACGATCGCGGAAGCTGTTTCAGCTTTGAGCATATCTTTACTTGTAAATCCTGTTTCAGGAGAGAAGCCGTCAATTCCAATAAATGCTTTGCTGAAATTGACGTATTCTGCAGCTTTCTGAGCAATTTTGATTTTCTCCTCATAGTTAATAGACCATCCTGTTGGAAATTCTATCGGACCTGTTGAGCACTGCTCCCCCATGAACTCTTTTTAAAAGTCCGTGTTTTTTCAGGTCTCTCAAATCCTGCCTTATAGTTACTCCGGAAAACTTAAGTGAAGCCGATAGGTCAATAGCAGAAACTTCATTTTCCTGCGAAAGCAGTTTTTTTATGTCTTTCATTCATGTGAAATCTCAAATTTAGCCACGAAGATTACGAATTTTCACGAAATATCCTTTATAATAACTATTACTTTTTAACCAATAATTAATTAGGGTAATTGGTGGCTAACTTCTTTTAGCAGTTGCTCTACCCTGTGCTTAAAAGGCATAGGCATTTCCAAACCTAACTCTAAAATTTTATCCATACTTAAATGGCTGTCTAATGGTCTTCTTGCATCGTCATTTGGGGGAATATCCATTTTTATAATATTAGTCAAATTTTTAGATATGAGTACAGATATAGTTTCAGCTACACCATATTTAGTTGTCTTATCCTGTCCTGAAAAGTGATATATTCCTTTCGCATTTTTGTTAAGTAACAAAAGGGCAGCTTTAGCGACATCACCTGTATAAGTTGGATACCTGGTAATACAATTATCCATTTTAAATGTATTATCTGAATTGAGAGCATTTATAGCTCCACTAAGCAGGGCAGAAGCTTTCAACCCTGCTCTTATTCCATAAAGGACCGGAACACGAAGTATGCTGAAATCACTGGAAATATCAAGGATTTTCTTTTCTGCAATTTCTTTTGTTTTTCCATAATAATTAATCGGATCCTGAGTATCAGTTTCTGAATATGGAGCGTTATTGCCGGAGAAAACATAGTCAGTTGATATAAAAACCATTTTTGTATTTTTGGCATAAGCTATTTTAGCTAACTGTTCAGTAGCCCATACATTAAGTCTGTAGGTTTCCTTCTGTTTATTTTCACATTCGTCAGGATCTCTCCAGGCGGAAGTATGAATTAAGCAGTCCCAGTCTATGTCTGCCAGTTTGCTAATACCTTCTTCCTTTGTAATATCTGCTGCAATAAAATCATCATCCCTTTGCGAAAAACATGCTTTTACAGTTTCAATATTTCTGTTATTAAGTGTGTAAACTATATCCGAGCCCAATAGCCCGGTAGCTCCGGTAACTAATACTTTCATATGCCGTCCTGTGTTGCAAATTTTTGTATATTAAAAATCATTTTATTTACCTCTCCTAAAGCACGATGCACGATGCACGATGCACGATGCACGATCAACTGTTATATCCTAAAATCCTTTTCAAATACTTCCCAGTCGTTTTCAGGATATTCGACTTCCAGATATTTTTCAACAACATCTAAAGGAAGTGTTAAATCAGGAACTCCTGCCAGCAACAATTTATTTGCAGTACTAACTTCTTTTATACTTGCAGCTAAAATTCTCGTATTACTTTCAGGTATATTTGTTAATTGAACCATTTCCGAGATAATTTTATCTGCATCAATCCCATTCTGTTTCATTCTATTATAGTAAACAGCAGCATAATCAACTTTGCACATTACAGCGGTATAGCATTGTTCATGTGTATAAACTGCTGTTGCACAAACTTTAAGGCCCATGTCCTTAAGAACTTTTACATACTTTGCAGCTTCAGACGATGTCCATGGAAGCTTTATTGTAAGTTTTGACGGATCAAGTTTTCCAGTTGAAATCTTATTTTTTAATATTTTAACCCATTTATCATTTTTAAGGCTACCCTGAACAAAATTATCAGCATCGGTTTCGGATAAAACTTCTACAGCTTTTTCAAATCCCCAACCTTCTCTATCTCTTTTAAGTATTGTTGGGTTAGTAGTAATTCCATCAAATATTGGGAGTTCTACTAATTCTAATGCTCTGTCTGTAAATGAATCTATGAATAACATTTTACTACCTCTTCTGTTTAGCTTTTATTTCAATTTATTTCTTATTTTTAAGGAACAGTAATAAATATACAGCCTTTCACATGAAAGTTAATAAAATTTCATATTTGTTAAAATTATTAGCGCAGATCTGAAGTCCAATTACCTAGATAGCGGGTTTTTATATCCCTCCAGGAAGGCGAGTGGACAATGCGAAGTAACTCAACATCAACATCATTTTCAAGTGGTGAATCTAAACGGAAGGCAAATCCAAAATCCTGTCTATATTTTTCCAATGCGGTAATATTGAATTTTGGTCCATATTTAGTTCCATAATATCTAAGAACTGGCAAATCATATACTAAATAATCGACTTTTCCTTTTGATAGTGCATCAAACATCCCTTCGCAGGTATTGAAATTGAGAGGTGTTATATTAAATTTCTTCAAAGTTACATCTGCAACACTATTGGGAACTGTGGCAACCAGTCCATGCCTTAATGAATTTAGTGTTACTTTGCTTTCAGTTGATGCAATGGTAAGGCTGGAGACTATCGCGGCGGTAAAAGATGTCAGAATAATAACGCTGACAAACATCCATAGAAGTCCTACAATACGCCCGCCCGGAGTTCGCGGCGATTTGTCTCCGTAGCCGACAGTCGTCATTGTTACGGCAGCCCACCAGAAAGCTGATGCCAGGCCCGAATGGGATTTTCCTCCGAATTCTTCATTTTTTTTACGTTCAAAAAACCATACTCCGAGACCTGCAAGCAGTAGGACTGCGATCAGCATTAACAATACTTTTAAAAAAGTAAGAGATATGAATTTATGAAGGACACTTAACCATGGACTGTTATCATTGAGAGAAGCGACTCCTAAAGTGGAAGAAATAAAAGGCTGGCTGAAATCAAGAAATTTCTCACGATCAGAGGTTATAGTTATACCCGCAACTCCAACATCATATTTGCCGTTCTTAACTCCATCAAGTAATTCATGTAAATTTGTATCTTCAAAAGTATATTGATAATTATTGATTCTAGCTATATTTTGCCATAACTCAATGCTGATACCTTTCCAAACGCCATATTTATCTTGATATGAAAAGGGGGGCGATTGACGGGTTGCGATTTTAAGCACTTTATTTTTAGCAATACATACCTGAGCGGAAGTAAATAACAATGTCGCAATAATTCCCAAAATAAAACTTTTCTTCATTCTCCAACTCCTTTTGAATTTTTAAAAACAAAGTCACAATTGCATGAAGTAATATGATTTCTGTAAGAATTCTGAATCCTACGACTGTATCTATCATTATAGCGAATTATAGGACGAATTTCAATAATTGCTTTGTAATCATCTACTCTGAAGCTAATGATTTGGTGATTTAGAAATTTGTTGAATTTAAATCTAACAATCACCAGATCCCTCAATAAATAAATAATCTTAGTGGTTTATAATATATTAAGAGTCAGACAAATTAATACCCACCACCCAATTTTACTTCACTGTCCAAATATTCTTCAAGAGACTTTCCCGAATCCAAAACAGATTTTGCTTCTTCAAGCATTGCCACTGTTGCTGTTGCACCGACTCTTGTAACTCCAAGTGAGCGGACCTTTAAAAGATCTTTCAGTGTTCTTACGCCACCGGCTGCTTTAACCTGAATGTCCTGTCGTGCATATTTTCGCATTAGTTTTAAGTCAGGCTCAGTAGCCCCATCATAGGAGTACATACCATTATCCTGTTTGACAAAGCCGTATCCACTTGATGTTTTAACAAATTCTACATTACAGTTGTTACATATTTTACATAACTTTATTATATGCTCTTCCTGTAGATAGTCATTTTCGAATATGACTTTCAATATAGCGGCCTTGTTAACCACTGCTTTATTTATTGCATCTATTTCATTTTCAACATAATTCCAATCTCCACCGAGGGCCTTACCAATGTTGATAACCATATCAACTTCCTCTGCTCCATCGTCACAGGCTTTTTCCGCTTCAAGTATTTTTATTTCTTTTGCGTTGTTACCGTGAGGGAATCCTATTACTGCTCCTATTTTAACATCAGTACCTGCAAGCAGTTCCTTTGCCATTTTGACAGAATAAGGTTTCATGCAGACAGAAGCAACATCATATTTTTTTGCTATTTCGCAGCCTTCACGCAATATGTCATCGGTCATTGTTGGGTGTAATAACGAATGATCTATCATCTTTGCCAAATCTTTAACTGTAGTTTTCATTTTATTACCTCATTTCTTATTTAACTTTATTGTCATTTTTGATAATATCTAAAAATACATTATATTAACCAATATTAACATAGCTAATTATGCAAAAGCATATCAATATGTGCAAATAATTATTTTGATGGAGGATTTGTGAAAGTTCATAAAGATTATTACTATAGATATTCGGGGCCTTCGTTTAATTCTAAAGTGAAACCATTTTTTCAGGATTTTCATAAACTTACAATGGAAGGGAGTTACGAATATCCTGTTCATCTACATAGTAATTATGAAATAATAATTGTAAATAAAAGCCCATATTACTGTGTACTTAATAAAGCCGAGCTTACACTCAACTCCGGCGAGTTCCTGATTGTCAAACCGGGGGATTATCATCAGGACCATTTATATGATGGACAATTTCATTATGTATTACATTTTAGGCTTAAGTCAGGGATTTCAGGTGACCAGCAAAATGTTAAGTTATTTACCGAAAATGTCCGGCCTAAGCAGCAGACAGGCAGACAGGATATTAAATCATCAAAGCTATTTTTTCAACAGCTCGAATATGAACTTAGTTTAGGGGATACATATTCAAATCATATTCAGGACACTCTACTTGATACTTTTTTTTGGCAGATAATCCGTCGGTTATCACGTGATGTTTTATCTGAACATTTTTTAGGAGTTACACAGCGGCGTAATTTTCAACAGCATCTATATCAAATTTTTGAGAAGTATTGCAGCAAAGGGTTAAGTGTTGCTGAAATGAGCAGGTATATGGGGATGTCTAAAAGAAGCCTTGGTTACTACTGTACCGATTATTTAGGTGTTTCACCTGCAAGAGCATTAGCCGCATATCGAATAACTAAGGCGGAAGAACTTTTAACAGAAACGACCCTGTCAATTCAGGAAATCAGCAATAAGCTTGGTTTCGATAATCCGTTCCATTTTTCCAGAGTGTTTAAAAGATTTTCAAAAAAGTCTCCAAAAAATTACAGGGCTAATTTAGGCTTATAATCATAATTTTTAATCAAATAAGATCTGACGCCTAACACTCCTTGACTGTGTCTTATAATGCTGCGAGATCTAAATGTCAAAGCACTGACCCCTCCTATGCCGTTAAGTTAAGGGTTTTAAGGCTACAAGAAATTAATAAAAACAAGTACTATTTGACGTTTGATCTTTTTAGAGTGCGAAAGCATGGTTTCGCTTTCGAGTTCTGCGAAACATGTTTCGCAGTTAAAAACGGCGACAAGTCACCGCACTCCAAATAGATATAAATCGTACAAATAAACTCTGAGAATAATAATATAACGATTTAACTTTTAAAATACACTTAATTAAACGGCATTGGGTTTGGCCCCTATGATTACGAAAGATCAGATTCAAAATCATGAATCGCTAATCGTTAATCCTTGCTCTGAGATTTTTGGTGTCGGCTACGCTTCTTTAGGAGGTTTTATCTCAATATTATTTTTACGAAATTTAAACTCTACAATTTTCTGTATAATAACATAAAATACCGGTACTATCAGTGTTCCGAATACAGCAGCCGAAATCATGCCGCCAAAAACAGCAGTTCCAAGAGATCTTCTGCTGGCGGCACTGGGACCTGTAGCAATTACCAATGGTAAAACTCCAAGAATAAACGAAACAGCTGTCATGGTGACCTGTTTTATTGATTTTCTTGTTGCCGCCACGTACTATCAAGAATATTAACAAGATACTGAAGATAGAAAAACATGTTACCGTGGTTGAGGAGCACCGCAACCCTCCAGTAGTGAATTTAAAATGGAGGGAAACGCTCTGTCGTTTCCATGCACTGTGCATGTTTTGCAATTACCTCTTTATTTTATACAGTATTATTCATTTTCTTTACTTTTGCAGAGATTTCCTCTGAACTGAAATGAATATTGTGTTCGGCGTGCGGAATTACGATTCCGGCTTTCTTGAATCTATTAATGATATCATGACGAATCTTATGCTGAGCTGTCATCATGTTATCAATAACTACAAAAACGCGGAGAGCAAACTTATAAGAATTAGTATCAAAATCAACGAACACTACGCTCGGAGCCGGTGTTTCCAAAGTAAGGGGACATTCCTGGGCAATCTGCAGAAGAATCTTTTCTGCTTCTTTAGCATTTGAATCGTGAGTGATGCCTACTGAGATAACAACACGCATGATATCGTTAGAAAGTGACCAGTTGACTATTTTTTCAGAGAGGAAACACATATTTGGCACTATTAATTCATGACGATCCCATTGGGTTATTGTTGTGGATCGGATTTGTATTTTGGTCACTGTTCCACTTGCCTGTCCCACAGAGACAATATCTCCCATC
>CAZGAI010000020.1:0-16771 GCA_964523175.1 uncultured Victivallales bacterium
TCGGTATTCGTGATGATATGTATATCGGCAAAGGTAATACATATATGAGAGAAGTGTCCAAATCAGTCGCTGAAGGGCACAAAAACACCGTTCTGGAACAGAGACCTACACTTGTTAACCTGCAATGTGACATTGACCATCCTACCCAGTCTATGTCCGATGCTCTGCATATAATCAATCACTTTGGTGGTATTGAAAACCTCAAAGGTAAAAAAATTGCTATGACATGGGCATATTCTCCTTCATACGGAAAACCTCTCTCAGTTCCTCAGGGAATCATTGGTTTACTGACAAGATTTGGAATGAATGTTTCACTGGCTCATCCTGAAGGATATGAAGTGATGCCTGAAGTTGAAAAAGTTGCTGCAAAAAACAGTTTCAAAAGCGGCGGTTCTTTTAATAAAACAAACAACATGGCAGATGCTTTTAAAGATGCAGATATTGTATATCCAAAAAGCTGGGCTCCATTTGCAGCTATGGAAAAAAGAACTACTCTCTATGGTAATGGCGATTCTGAAGGAATTGATGCTTTGGAAAAAGAACTTCTTTCACACAATGCAAAACATAAAGACTGGGAATGTACAGAAGAGTTGATGAGTACTACTAAAGATGGAAAAGCTTTATACATGCACTGTCTTCCTGCAGACATTACCGATGTTAGCTGCAAAGAAGGTGAAGTAGCAGCATCTGTATTTGATAGATATCGTGTTCCTCTTTACAAAGAAGCAAGCTATAAGCCATATATAATTGCTGCTATGATATTCCTGAGCAAAATTAAAGATCCATCAGGAAAATTAGCTGAACTTCTGAAAGCTGGCAGCTGTAGAATCAAATAGGCAAACAACCTTTGAGTATTATATAATTAGGAGATAGAGATGTCTGATAAGTTTAAGCAAGTTTCCATGAAAGAATTAACATCATGGATCTTTAAAGAGTACCGGGATAAAAAATCTATATTTGGAATTCCAGAAGAACTATTTTTTAAACCTGACATAAAAGATCATTTCAAAACTGAATTGTATAGTCATAGCTTAGAAACACCTTTTGGAGTTGCAGCCGGTCCGCATTCACAGATGGCTCAAAACATAATTGTATCATGGCTGTGCGGTGCTAGGTTTATAGAATTGAAAACTGTGCAGACCTTAGATGAGATTGAAGTTTCAAAGCCATGTATTGATATGCTTGATGTTGGATATAATGTTGAATGGTCTCAGGAACTTAAACTTGAAGAATCTTTTGATGAATACCTAAGAGCATGGATATTAATTCATGTCCTCCACAAAAAACTGGGTTTTCCGGGAAATACCCCCGGAATGATTTTTAACATCAGCGTTGGTTATAATCTCGAAGGGATTCTGAATCCCAATGTTCAGCAATATTTAGATAGTATGAGAAATGCCGGCGAACTCCTGGATGCCTACAAAGACGTTGTTTCAGAATTTTATCCTGAAATTAGGAATATTGAAATTCCAACCTCTCTTTCTGATAGTATATGTCTCTCCACAATGCATGGCTGTCCTCCTGATGAAATTGGAAAAATAGCATCATATTTAATTCAGGAAGCTGGATTTAATACTAATGTAAAATTAAATCCTACGCTTCTTGGGCCAACCGAATTAAGACGTATCTTAAATGAAGATCTTGGCTACAGAGAGATTACTGTACCTGATCTTGCATTTGAGCATGATTTAAAATATCCTGATGCTGTATTACTGCTTAAAGACCTGATTAAAAAAGCTGATGAAAAAGGAATAGTTTTTGGGGTTAAGCTGTCAAATACTCTTGAAGTTGAAAACCATCGCACAAGTTTTGGTAAAGAAGAGAAAATGATGTATCTTTCAGGCAGGCCATTACAGGCTGTAACAGTTAACCTGGCTCGTAAACTTGCTGTTGAATTTGATGGTCAGCTTCTTATGTCATATGCCGGCGGTGCAGACTGTTTTAATGTTGCAGATCTGATTCGTTCAGGTATGAGAACCATTACTGTATCATCTGATATTCTACGACCTGGAGGTTACACAAGACTGCTTCAGTATATGAAAAACCTTGAAGATGCAATGCAATCTTCCGGTTCAGATAGCATTTCAGAGTTTATCTGCAGAACTTCTGAATATAATAAAGGGATAGATAATGATCAACAAGCCAAAGCTGGTGCTTTCTCTAATCTCAAAAAATATGCTGACTTTGTACTTACAGATCCTCTTTTACTTAGAGACAGTTATGAAAGAAAAAGTACTAAAACAAACAGAACTCTTGAATTATTTGACTGCATCAAAGCACCCTGCACAGATGAATGTCCGATAAGCCAGAATGTTCCACTGTATATTGAGCAGGTTTCAAAGGGCAATATTAATAAGGCTGCAGGTGTGATCAGAAATGATAACGCCATTCCAACTATCCTGGGGAGAGCATGTAATCATCAATGTGAAACAACTTGTACAAGGACACATTATGATGATCCAATTGCAATAAGAGAATTGAAACGTTTCATTATTGATAATGAAGGTAAAGTGCTTAAGGGAAATTCAGAAAAGTCTCTGAACATAAAAACAGGAGTAATCGGGGGAGGACCTGCCGGCTTATCCATAGCTTATTTCTTAATACAGTCAGGTTGTGAAGTTACTATTTATGAAGAACGCGAAAAAGCTGCAGGAATGGTATCAAAAACAATACCCGGCTATAGAGCTACTGAAGAAGCTATTGCTAATGATATGGCGTTTATTGAGAACCTCGGAGTTAAATTTCAATACAACTGTAAAATCGGCCATGATATAACATTAGAACAATTAAAAGGTTCAAATAATTACGTTGTTATTGCCGTTGGAGCTCAAAAAGGCATGCCGATTGGTATAGACGATGAAAATTCAGAAGGAGTTATTGACGGAATAGAATTCCTTCACCTAGTCAAGGCAGATAAAAAAGTTGAATTGGGCAGCAACGTAGGAGTAATCGGCGCAGGTGATGTTGCTATGGACTGTGCAAGAGTCGCAAAACGTTTATCAAACGGTACCGTTTCTATAATTTACCGCCGTTCAATAGAACAGATGCCTGCTCATAAAGAAGAACTTGAGGGCTTAATTTCAGAAGGTGTAGAAATAAAAGAGCTTAGCGCTCCAAAAGCTGTAATCCTGAAAAATGGTAGAATCAGTGCGTTGAAATGTACAAAAATGAAATTGGGAGAACTTGATGAATCAGGAAGAAAATGTCCTGTAGAAATACCAAATTCAGATTTTGATATACCATTGGACAATTTGATCACTGCTATAGGACAACAGCCTGATTTTGATTTTCTTAATGAGTTACCTATTAAATGTAACAGAAAAGGCTATATAGATGTTAATACTGAAACAATGGAAACATCTGTATCTAATATTTACGCATTAGGAGATGCTGTGGAGAAAGGTCCTCAGACAATAGTTAAAGCATGCGGAGACGGCAAAAAAGCCGCTAAAGATATTTTAGCTAAAAATGGAGTGGGCTTTGAACTTGAAGCCGATTCACTTGATAATACCGTTACAAAGAATGATTTTATAAAGAAACGTTCTGTCAGAGAATTCAGGGTAGACGTTCCTGAACTGCATGTAGATAATAGGAATAACTTTGATGAAATAGTGCAGACTTTATCTGCTGAGGATGCTGAAAAAGAAGCGGCACGCTGTCTAAAATGCGATAAATATTGTGGAACTTGCGTAAGTGTTTGTCCTAACAAGGCGCTATTTACATACGAAATTAATCCTGTTTCAATGATTATCCCAAAACTAAACAGCAAAGAAACAGAGCTGTTTGAATTAAAACAGAAATATCAGACAGCTGTTTTTACCTCTTTCTGCAACGAATGCGGCAATTGCGCTTTCTTCTGCCCAACCGCAGGGAAACCTTATTCTGATAAAGTACGTTTTTATAATGATATCAGAGAATTTGAAGGTCAGTCAGATAATGCTTTTATGATCAGTAATAAAAATGATTCATGGTCTATAAAAGCTGCATTTAACGGCGATGTACATGAAATGAGCATTGGAATCAATTTAATATGTTCAAACTCAAAAGTCAGCTTGAAACTTGATAAAAGCAACTTCAAGCCGCAAAGCATCTCAATGAACAAGGATGCTGATGAACCTGTATCTTTAAGGAATTTTGCTGTTATGTATTCTTTACTTAACGGAGTTAAAAATTCTGTACCGGAAATCCCGGTTTGTTAATTTGACGTCCCACGAAAAAGTTTTTTCGTGAACGTCGTGTTAGGATTTAGGATTTAAGTTTTAAGTAGAACAAAAACTTTTCTTAAAAATAAAGTATTTTGGGTCCCGCAATTGCGGGATTACTACTTAAAACCTAAAGCCTAACACTTAAAACCAGAGCTGAACACGAAAATTGCTTCGCTTTTAGCGAAGACCTTTTCGTGCAGGCTCTAATTAATAGGAGTGTGATATGAGTAAACTGCTTATTAAAAATGGAACAGTTGTTACATTAGGAGAGAATAACCAGATAATTCCTGATGGGTATGTTTTAGTAAATGATAATGTCATTGAAGATTTTGGTAAAGGTTTACCATCAGAAAAGCTTACTCCTGATACAGAAGTAATTGATGCCGGCGGAAAACTTATTATGCCGGGATTTATTAATCAGCACATGCATTTTTATTCAACTTTCGCCAGAGGACTATGTCCCAAACAACCCGCCGCCGCTAACTTTCAGGAAATACTTGAGCGCTTATGGTGGCCTCTTGATAAAGCGTTGAATGAAGATGATATTTACTACAGTACAATGGTTCCGGCGATAAACGGTATTAAAAAAGGTGTTACTACTTTTTTTGATCATCATGAAAGTCAGAACTATCAGAAAGATTCTCTTGATGTTATAGAGAAGGCATTGAGAAAAGCTAAGGTTAGGGGAAACCTTTCATTAGGTATTTCTGATAGATATGGTAAAGGTAAAGAAGGTGTTGATGAAAATATCCGCTTTACAAACAAAATAATTAAATGCCACAATGCTGGGGATGACCTTATCAGTTCCATGTTCGGGTTCCATGCCATGTTTACTGTTGATGATGATACATTGTACGCATCAGCCGAAGCTGCAAAAAAACTCAATTCGGGTTTTCATGTACATGTAGCTGAAGGAAGCATTGATAATGAACTTAATCTGAAAAAATATAATAAAACTGCAATTCAGCGTCTGCATGACTCCGGCTGTCTTGGAGAAAAGACTACAGCTATTCACTGTATTTACCTTTCTGACAAAGAGATGGAGCTAATAAAAGACACAAACACTTCAGTCGTTCATGTTCCTCAGTCAAATATGAATAATGCTGTAGGCGTTGCACCTGTCCTGGATATGCTGAATAAAGGAATTACAGTTGGGTTGGGAACAGACGGAATGAGTCCAGGAGTTCTTGATGATGTGAGAGTGGCAAATATTCTTCATAAGCTAAACAGCAATGACCCGAGAGTTTTCTTTGCCGAATCCTGCCAGCTTCTTCTGGAAAATAACAGTAAAATTGCCTCCAGATATTTTTCAAAGAAAATCGGAGTTTTAGAAAAAGGTTCTTTTGCAGATATAATAGTTGTTAATTATGATCCTCCTACACCACTAAACGAAAATACATTTCTTGGTCATTTCCTTTTTGGTATATGCGAGGCTAGTGTTGACTCAACTATCGTAAACGGAAAAATATTAATGAAAAATGGAAATATTTTAGAATTAGATGAGGCAGCTATTAATGCCAAAAGCAGGGAACAATCTGCTGATTTTTGGAAAAGGTTTTAAAACTATGTTTAACCACGGAAAACTCGGAAGGAACGGAAAGTTAATTAATTATAGGCTTAGGGTTATAAAGTGCAGACACGCTCAATTTAAAAGTTTTCTGTATGTTCCGAGGTAATTAAGAATTAGTAAAAAGTACGGTAAAATTTATGAGCAAATTGATTTACGAAAATGAAACATACCTGATTCGTGGCGCCGTATTTGAAGTTTATAAAGAAATGGGTTGCGGCTTTCTCGAATCAGTATATCAGGAGTGTCTGGAAAAAGAATTTATCAACCAAGATATACCATTTGTTGCTCAAAAAGAATTGATGTTGTATTATAAAGGAGAGGTTTTAACTCAAACCTATCGCCCTGATTTTATTTGCTTTGATAAAGTTGTAATTGAATTAAAAGCAGTAACAGAATTTTGTGCAGAACACAGAGCACAAATTTTTAACTACTTAAATGCAACAAAATTAAGACTTGGTCTGCTTATAAATTTTGGGTATTATCCAAATGTAGAGATTGAGAGAATTATTAAATAGTTTAGACCACGGAATACTTGGAAGGAACGGAAAGATATTTTAATATGAGTCTGAAAAAAATACTTCCGTGTTTTCTGTGTTTTCCGTAGTAATAAAAAAAAAGGAGATAACACATGAAGATTATTGATTTTACTAAACCGGCATCAATTGAAGAAACCTGCTCTCTTTTAAATCAACTGGATTCAAAGGCAGTTATTACAGCAGGCGGAACCTCATTCCAGTTTAAAACAGGAAATGCAGTAAAAACAGCTGTGGATATTAATGCTCTGAACCTTGCCGGAATAGAAGTAAGAGAAGATAGTTTTTGTATTGGCGCATTAACTAAAATCGCAGAACTGCAGAATTTTACAAACAATGGATGGGTGTTGGGCAAAGTTGCTAAGAAACTTTCAACTCAACAAATCAGGAATATGTGTACACTGGGAGGATGTGTTGCTCAGGTATTTCCATGGTCTGACTTTCCTGTAGTTTTACTTGCTCTTGACGCTGAAATTAATACTGTAAACAGTAAGAAAAGTAAGGCATACAGAGCGCATGACTTCTTCAAACAGCAACCGGCTAAAATTCTAAATAGTAAAACCCTTGTTACTGATATCTGCATTTCCAAAGTACTAGATTCTTCAGGGTTTGGATACCACAAAGAGGTTCGCACATCTGGTGGATTCAGCACTTTAACTGTTGCTGCTTATATAAAAATTGATAATAATAAAATAGCTGACATTAAACTTGCTGCAGGTGGTGCTTTAGGCCTTCCAATAAGATTAACTGCAATTGAAAATGAATTGAAAGGACAACGCGCTAGCAGTTCTTTATTTAACGATATAGTCCCTCCACATGCACAAAAGATAAAATGGCAGGCAAAAGAAGGTGCTTCAGATGAATATATAGCACATTTAGCCAAAACTATTATTATAGATGTACTTAATGAAGCTCTTAAAGAATCAGCAAGCGAGGCAAAATAATGAAAACAATTACATTTTCAATTAACGGAGAACAGAAACAATTTTCAATCAATCCCGATGAAATGCTTGTCGATGTATTACGTAATAATGGCTACAAAGGTGTTAAATGGGGTTGTGGAGAAGGTTCATGCGGTGCCTGTACTGTTATCATTGACGGACAAACTGTTTATTCCTGCATCACTTACGCATTTTTAGCTGATGAAAAAGATGTTTGGACTATTGAAGGACTTGGTACACTTGATGCACCACACCCAATACAGGAAGCTCTGGTTAATGAAGGTGCAGTTCAGTGTGGATTCTGTATTCCCGGTATTGTTTTATCAGCCAAAGCTCTGCTTGATAAAATCTCAATTCCTGATGATGATACATTAAAAGAATATATGGACGGCAATCTCTGCAGATGTACAGGTTATGAAAAAATATACACTGCCCTGCAAAAAGTAGTTTCTAAAAATGCTGAGGAGGTATAAAATGAAGACTAAATCATTTAAAGTTGTAAATAAATCTGTCAGAAAAATGGACTCGCTCTACCTTTCTCAAGGAAAACCCTCTTACGTAGAAGATTTTGTTCCGGCAAATGCACTGCATGTTAAAATGCTCTGGAGTCCGCATCCACATGCAATAATTAAATCTATTGATATTTCAGAAGCAGAAAAAACACCCGGCGTGAAAGGTGTTCTTTATCATGGCAATGTACCGAGAATTGTCCATTGTACTGCTGGACAGGGATACCCGGAACCTTCTCCTTATGACACCTTTATGTTTGACAAAAAAGTACGCTATGTCGGAGATAGGGTCGCTGCTGTAGCTGCAACTTCACCCGAAATTGCTGAACTTGCAGTTGAGGCTATTAAAGTTGAATATGAACTTTTGGAACCTGTACTGTCTATTGATGATGCTATAAAAGAAAATTCTCCAATCATTCACGATGAGGAAGAAGCTTTTGTTCCGATACCAATTCCTTATGAACCTGAAAAAAATATTGCTGCTAGAGTCGGGATGAAATCTGGAGATTTTGTACAGGGTCTTAAAGATGCAGATTATACTTTTGATAAGGTTTTTGAAACTGGCTATGCACAGCACACTCCTATCGAAACCTATGTATCTTTAGCACACATAGATAATTATGGACGTATTATTATACAGACAAGTACTCAGGTACCTTTCCACTGTAGAAGAATCGTAGCCAGAACTCTAGATATCCCTGTTGGAAAAATAAGAGTTATTAAACCTCGTATCGGCGGCGGTTTTGGGTGCAAACAGGAAATGCTCCTTGAAGATGTTGTTGCAATGTTTGCAAAACGAACTGGTCAACCGGTTTTTTTTAAACTCTCAAGAAAAGAAACTTTTATGTACGGACGCACACGTCACCCTATCAGATTCAAAATGCAGTATGGCGTTAAAAAAGACGGCAGTATCACTGCTTTGGGGATGGATGCTATCAATAATACCGGTGCTTACGGTGGTCATGGTTTAACTGTTATGAGCTGTTGCGGAAGCAAAGTATTTCCCTTATACCATGTAAATAATATTCATTTTGACGCAAAAGCTGTCTACACTAACCTCCCTGTTGGAGGAGCCTATAGAGGATTTGGAGCAACACAGGCATTTTTTGCAGTAGAATCAATGATGGATATTATGGCAGATGCAATCGACATGGACCCTGTTGAATTTAGAAGAATGAATCACATACAGACAGGTGAAAGTCACCCTGCCTTTGCAGCTTTAGGCGAAGGTAAAGACGGTACACCTATGACAATAGGGAGCTGCGGACTTAAAGAATGTATAGATAAGGGCGTAAAAGAAATAGGATGGGAAAGAAGAGTTAGTCATAAAGAGAAAACAGGCCGTTTCCGCAGAGGTATTGGTATGTGCTGTTTAATGCAGGGATCAAGTGTACCCGAAATAGATATGGGAGCTGCATCAATTAAAATGAATGAAGATGGTTCTTTCAATCTACTTGTAGGTGCAACAGACTTAGGAACAGGCAGTGATACTGTATTAGCTCAAATCGCTGCCGAAGAACTTGAAACTGTCACTGAAAAAATGATAGTTTATTCTTCTGATACAGACATGACTCCTTTTGACGTTGGTGCTTATGCTTCAAGTACAACTTACTTGAGCGGTGAAGCTGTTAGAAAAACTGCCGCCCAGGTAAAACAGCAAATCCTTAAAGTTGCAGCTGAAATGCTTGATAAAAAGTTAGAGGATGTTGAAGCCATAGATGCAAAAGTTTATGTCAAAGGAACAGATGAACATGTAACATATTCTGCAATATCATATTATTCATTATATGAAAACAATCAGTTTCAGATTCATGCCGTGGGATCACATATAACACATAAATCTCCCCCTCCATTCTCAGCACATTTTATTGAAATTGAAGCTGACATGGAAACAGGTGGAATAAAGATCATAAAATATGTAGCAGCTGTAGATTGCGGTACTGCAATAAACCCTGCTCTTGCTGAAGGTCAGGTTGAAGGTGCTGTACTGAATGGAATAAGCTACGCACTAACTGAAGAATATCGTTTTGACGATAACGGAGCAATGACAAATCCATCACTAAAGTCATATAATATATTTTCACTGAGGGATAAACCGGAGCTTAAAACAATACTTGTTCCAAGTTATGAAGAAACCGGCCCATTCGGTGCAAAAAGTGTTTCTGAAATTCCAATTAATGGACCGATGCCCGGTATTGCAAATGCGTTTTTCAATGCAACAGGTATTAGGCTTTATGAAGCACCGTTCACAAAAAATCGTGTATGGAAGGCAATACAGCAGTCAAAAAAATAAATCACTAAATAATGTAGTTTCAGAGAGCGACGATCTTCGTTTTATCAAAGTTATATCTAAAAGAAACGTTTGAATTTTAAGACAAAATGGAGGTCAACCCACCTCTTAATCACCTCCCTGGAGGGGAACAAAAGGGGTGGGTGGCGAGTATCAAGGATCGAATATCTTGATGTGTACGGCACATCTAGCATCAAATTAAAATAGATAGGATATAACATGAAAGAATTATTAGTAATTGCGATTGGCGGCAATTCTCTGATAGCAGATAAATCACATCAGTCAGTTGAGAACCAATATCAGGCAGTTTGTGAAACTGCCGGGCATATTGCAGACTTATGCGAAGCTGGTTACAGAATTGTTATTACTCATGGAAATGGACCTCAGGTAGGTTTTATTCTCAGAAGATCTGAAATTGCTGCAGCTGTAGAACATTTGCATCCCGTACCGCTTGTAAGCTGCGGAGCAGATACTCAGGGAGCAATCGGCTACCAAATACAGCAGGCCATGGATAATGAATTCAGTGTCAGAAATTTGATGAACTCAGGCTCTCCGGAGAAATTTCAACCTGCAGTTACAGTAATTACTCAGGTTGAAGTTTCCAAAGATGATCCGGCTTTTTTAAGTCCTTCAAAACCGATTGGATCTTTCTTCAGTGAAGAAGAAGTCCAAGAAATAAAAGAACATCATCCTGACTGGAATTTGGTAAGTGATGCAGGTAGAGGTTACAGGCGTGTTGTTGCTTCTCCAAAACCTGTAAGAATACTGGAACTCAACGTAATTAAAAAACTTTTAGCTTCTGATTTCTGCGTAGTAGCTGCCGGCGGAGGCGGAATTCCTGTAATTAAAGATTCCAACAATAATTTTTCCGGAATTGATGCTGTTATAGATAAAGATTTTGCTACAAGTCTCCTGGCATCTCAATTAAGTGCTGATTTATTGATTATCTCTACAGGGGTAGAACAGGTTTGCCTGAATTTTGGAAAACCTGATCAGAAAACTTTAGACGTTGTTTCCTTGAAAGAGATAAAAAAATACATAGAGGAAGGTCACTTTGCTCCCGGAAGTATGCTGCCTAAAATTCAGGCTGCAGTCGAATTTATTGAGAATGGCGGTAAGGAAGTTCTAATTACTTCACCTGAATTTTTGGGTAAGGCAGTTAAAGGAGAAACAGGTACTCATATAGTAGCATAACAATAGCCTGCTCGTAAGCAGCAATGTAAAGATCATTTAATTAAGCTGTTGGAGTCTTGACTTTAGGCGGCATTTCAGCTATTTATGGAAGCGTGCTGAAGCAGGAACTCCAACAAAATATAAAAAAACAATTAAATATTGAAAGTTAGCAGGTAATCAGAATGTTTAACAAAAAGGCATGGTCAATTTGGTTCGTTGCAACACTGTTTGTTGCATTGCAACTTTTTATTAGTATTTTATTCGGGATATCGACTAAAGAGCTGTCTTCAACACTTTCAATCAGTGAAGCAAGTGTAGGTAATATTGCAGCCGTATTCGCCTTATCATATGCGTGTATGCAGATACCTGCCGGTTTCATACTGGACAGAGTCAGCATTAAATATACTTTATTCACTGCAGCACTGCTAACAGTAATTGGCCTTTTTATTTTAGGAACTACCCATTCAGTATTTTTTGCATATTTGGCAGCACTGCTTATGGGGGTTGCAACATCATTCACTTTTGTTGCAGCTGCATTATTAATTGGACGTTGGTTCAGCCCTAATAGGTTTTCAATTGTTCTCGGAGCTTGCTCAGGCACCAATGGTCTTCTTGCCGCACTGGCTGTTTACCCTGTTTTGCTCATAAGCCCTGCTGTTCATGCAAATTATATAATAATAACTGCAGTGTTAGGAATAATAATAACTGTCCTGATTCTGCTTGTAATTAGAGATTATCCAAAAGGAAGCATACTTAGTGATACTGACCACAAGCCGGTAAGTATTTTTACTGAAATTTATAAATCTGTATGCAATTTTCAAATTCTCCTTGCTTCAGTTATTACAGCTTTAGGGTTTGGTGCAATGATATCTTTTATGACATTCTGGAATATCCAGTATCAAAAGTTATATGGTCTGGATTTGGTTACTATTTCTCTGCTTAATATAATAGCTTTAGTTGGTGTCGCCGTAGGTGCACCAACTTTAGGTATGCTTTCTGAAAAAATTGGCAGGCGGAAACCTGTTGGAATGGGTATTTGTATTTGTCTGTTTTTAGCTTTATCTGTTTTACTTCAACCTATTAAACTTCCTCTTCCTGCAGTGTTTGCAACAATGTTCTGTGTTGGTTTTTTTGCTAATAATGTAGCTATTGGATTTGCTTTAGTTAAAGAAAACTCAGAGCCTCAATTTATAGGAACAGCTATTTCAGTAGCCAATACCATACTGTTTTTAGGAGTTTCACTTTTTAACTTTTTACCGGGAGGTATATCTAACTATCTTCATTCATTCAAACACATTTCACTTCACTCATATATTACTAAGGATATATCCTATATGAGTTTGTCTTTTTATATTTATCCCTTGGCTGCAATTATTACTTTTATTCTGTTCTTTTTTGTAAAAGAAACCAATTGTAAATCAAGGGTTGATATCAAAAAATAATTTCAAGGAGTAAACTATGATTAAATGTATTGTAAATAATAAAGTGGTTGAGACTTCTCTGCCATCCGGGGCTGTAGTGATTGATTTAATAAGAGAAGAATTAAGGTTTACAGGTACAAAGGAAGGGTGTCGTGAAGGAGAGTGCGGTGCATGCACTATTCTCCTTGGAGAGCTGCAGGAAAATGGGCGGGTGAATTATAAATCATGCGCCTCGTGCCTGCTTCCAATAGGTGAAATCAGAAATAAACACATAGTTACTGTCGAAGGTCTAAATCTAAATGAATTAAATACAGTTCAGCAGGCAATATATGATAATAATGCTTCCCAGTGCGGCTTTTGTACCCCCGGCATAGTTCTATCCCTTACGGGTTTCCTTATTACCAGTAAAGATTTTAACTTCGATGACGCAATTACTGCCTTAGATGGAAATATTTGCCGATGTACAGGATACGTTTCCATTCGTGATGCAGCTAAAATGTTGAGTGAAATGTTTATTAGTAAAGGGATAACTACAGGGTTACGTATTGAACAGCTGGTTGAATCTCGAGTACTTCCAAAATATTTTTTGGATATTCCCGATATACTATCTGAATTAAATGAAGTAGTTTTAATAAGAAAAAAACTAAAAGACCCAATATTTATTGCTGGCGGAACTGATTTATTAGTACAAAAGCCTGACGAATTGCTTGAAAGAGATTTAGAATTTATTTCCGAATTACCTGAACTACAGAAGATCGAAGAAGATGACAAAGTTATTACTGTCGGTGCAGGTGTATCTACAGAAGACTTTAGAACTTCAAATATTATTAATAAGCATTTTCCGTCAATGAAAGAAGACCTTCTTCTGGTATCTTCTACTATAATGAGAAATAAAGCTACTATTGCCGGTAATATTGTGAATGCATCTCCTATTGGAGATTTAAGTATAATATTGTTAGTTTTAAATGCTTCTCTAACTATAAATAACAATAAAAGCAGGAGAAGTGTTGCACTAAATGCTTTTTATCATGGATATAAAAATATAGATTTAAAAAATAACGAGCTTATAGAAAATATAAAAATACCTATTCCGGCAAAGAATGCAATATTTAATTTTGAAAAGGTTTCCAACAGAAAATACTTAGATATTGCTTCCTGCAATTCAGCTATTCAAATAAAAATGGCAGATAAAAAAATAGATAGTATTGCTATATCTGCTGGAGGTGTTGCTCCTGTTCCTCTGATATTAGACAAAACATCAGAATTTCTGAAAGACAAAAAACTTTCAGGTAAATTGATAAAAGAAGCCGGCGAGATATTACTGAAGGAAGTTGCTCCTATTGATGATATAAGAGGAAGTGCAAAGTATAAAAAAAGGCTTATCAGACAGCTGTTGAATGCCCATTTTATTACATTATTTCCAGAATATGTTAAATTCGCAGAGGTGTCAAAGTGAAAAACACAGATATGAAAATGCATTTACAGGGTAAATCACAATATGTTGATGACTTACCAACACGAGAGGGTACACTTCATTCTGCAATATTTGGATCAACTGTTGCAAAAGCGAAAATCTTAAAAGTAGATATTTCTAAGGCTGAGAATGCATCCGGTGTTGTAAAAGTTTTTACTTATAAAGACGTTCCCGGAGCTAATCAAATCGGGCATATTATACAGGATCAACCACTTTTAGCTGAAGATTATGTCCAGTTTATAGGTCAACCCATTGCTTTGGTTGTAGCCGAAACAAGAAGACAGGCCTTTATGGCATTGAAGTTAATTGATGTTGATTTTGAGGAAGAAAAACCTATAGTTGACTCAAGAGAAGCTTACATCAATAATGAAATTCATGGTAAGCCGATGGTCATGACGTTGGGAAATACTGACTCTGTTTGGGATCAATGTGACTATGTTTTTGAGGGCCGTGCAGACTCTGCCGGACAGGAACATTTCTACTTTGAAACTCAGAGCTCTTTGGCAGAGCCCATTGAAGGCGGCAGAATGAAAGTTTCATGCAGCGCACAGGCTCCAAGTGGGTATCAACACCACGTTGCTGACGTTCTTGGAATTTCAATGAACAAAGTAGAGATTGAAATTAGACGTTTAGGCGGCGGATTTGGAGGTAAAGAAGGGTGTGCCGTATGGGCTGCATTGCCTTCAGTAGCTGCTTATGTTCTGGATAGACCGGTAAAACTTGTCCTAAGTAGGCATGAAGATATAACTACAACAGGAAAACGACATCCTTATTCATCTGACTATAAAATTGGTTTTGATAAAAATTATAAAATTTTAGGCTATGAATTTACCATGTATCAGAATGCCGGTGCATTTGCTGATATATCCCTACCTGTACTTGGCCGTTCTATTCTGCATGCAGTAAATACATACAAGGTTCCTAACTTTAAAGGAAAAGCTATAAGCTGCAAAACAAATATTGTGCCTAATACTGCATTTAGAGGGTTTGGTGTCCCACAGGCCGTATTTTTAATGGAATCCGCCATATTTAACTCAGCACTTAAAATGAACGTAAATCCAACTGTAATCCAAAAAGTTAATTTACTTGAAGAAGAATGCCAGCTTCCTTATAAAATGAAAGTCGAATTCTGTAATGCCAGGCTTTGCTGGAATACTCTTGATAAGAAATATAACATTGATAAAAGAATAGAAGCTGTAAATAAGTATAATAATATAAATACTGAAACTAAAAAAGGCATTTATGTACTGCCTGTCTGCTTTGGTATTTCATTTGTTCAAACATCGTTAAATCAAGCCGGCGCACTTGTGCATATATATACTGACGGCAGTGTAGGAATCAGCTCTGGTGCTGTAGAAATGGGACAGGGTGTCAATATGAAAATTCTTCTTATTGCAGCCAGAACTCTTTCAATCAGCCCTGACAAAATAAAAATTGAAACAACTAATTCAACAAGGATAGCAAATGCTTCTCCAACATCAGCAAGTACCGGCGCAGACTTGAATGGTATGGCAGTTCACAAAGCATGTATTGCATTAGTTACCCGTTTGAAAGAATTTGCAGAAAAAGAATTATGTATTGGAATTGCAGAAAATATTCATATAAAAGATGGGCGGATTTTTATTAATGACAAGCCTTCGGCATATACCTGGGAAAGATTAGTAAAAGAAGCGTATATGTCAAGAATAGACTTATCATGTCATGAATTTTATGCTCCTCCTCAGTTACACTGGAATGCTGAAAAAATGGAAGGCCAACCATACACATACCATAGCTATGGTACATCTATAACAGAAGTTACCCTTGATTGCCTCAGAGGTACTTATGAAATTGATTCAATTGAAGTTGTGCATGATATTGGTAAAAGTATAAGTGAAGACATAGATCTAGGCCAATTTGAAGGCGGAATTATTCAGGGACTTGGCTGGTCTACTATGGAACAGCTTGTATTTGCTGATGATGGGCGTTGCCTGTCGGTAACTAGTGCATATAAAATGCCTGATATAAAATACATTCCTAAAAAATTAACAATTGATTTTATTGAGAATTTAAAAAATCCTTATGCTGTATGTAATTCAAAAGCTGTAGGAGAACCTCCATTTATCCATGGAATAGGTGCATGTTTTGCTTTGATGAATGCACTGCATGCTGTCAAAAAGTCTGATAAAATGCTTTCTATTCCTCTAACTCCGGAAAAGGCTTTTATGTATATGTATGGAAATAATAAGTAAACATCCGAGTCTAAATGACCCGCCATTGATTTCCCCCTAAGGGGGGTTATTTAAACCTTCACTCTGAAAGAGCCAAGGTAGTACATTGTTCCCACAACAGGTTTTCTTTTAATTTATAATCCCAATTCCTCCTGTTCTGAATTTGATTCTTTTCTGTTTTAGTATTTAACATATTTACGAATCATTTCTTCATCCAAACCAATTGTATCAACACAATATCCCGGTGACCAGAAATTATTTCCCCAATAAGGTTTCTTCTTGAGATAAGGAAACTTATTAAAAACATTTATACAATTGGATACTTCTTCTTTTAACGGTCCTTTTAATATTTTATTCCTATATTTCGGGGTCCATATAATATGATACTTGCAATGCCAAATGGCTTGTGATAATCTATTAAACCGGCTCATAGCTACTCCTTTAT
>CAZGAI010000021.1:0-16455 GCA_964523175.1 uncultured Victivallales bacterium
AAATCATTTGCCTCCGGTGCAGTAGATTTTATAAAAAAACCTATACACAAAATGGAATTGGATGTTCGGATAAAAAATGCATTAAGGATAAGGAATACAGAAAAATCGCTTCAGGAAGCCCTGACCAAACTAGAGGCTAAGAATAAACTTCTAGAAATTCTGGCTGATACAGATGGCCTCACAAATCTTTATAATCATCGATATCTGATTAATACCCTCTCTCATAATATCAATTTAGTAAAGCGTTATTCTTATTCCTTGTCTATTATAATGTTCGATATAGACCACTTTAAACAGGTCAATGATATTCATGGGCATATAATGGGTGATATTATTCTTAAATCAATAGCAGATATATTCAGAAAGAATTTAAGAAATGTAGATATTGTAGGTCGTTACGGAGGAGAAGAATTTCTAGTTATTCTACCCAATACTAAGATTCAAGGTTGCATTAAAGCCGCCGAATTACTACGAAGGCAGGTTAAAAAAATAATTTCCAACGAGCATAGCAATATACCTGTCACCATAAGTGGCGGAGCATGTGAATATAAAGATGACTACGCATTATCAAGTTTTTTGTCAACTGCAGATAAATTATTATATAAAGCTAAAGAAAATGGTAGAGATAGAATAGAGTATTAATTTAAAGGAGTATCATTTGCTTTTATTATACCGTAAACGGTAGAGTATTATCGCTTCGCTTTGCCGCATTTAAAGCTAAAATCGCAAGCTAAAAGTTAAGATCTTTACCTACGAAAGTATAACTTTAATTTAAGATAATAACATTTTTATTGGGGAGATAAAGTGGCTAATAGAGAAAACTGGGGTAGCAGAGTTGGATTTGTTCTTGCGGCAATAGGTTCAGCTGTAGGACTTGGGAATATTTGGAGGTTTCCATATCTAACATACTCAAATGGTGGTGGTGCTTTTCTGATCCCTTATTTCGTGGCATTGTTTACTGCGGGAATTCCCATAATAATTCTGGAGATGTCTATAGGCCATAGATTCAAACTGTCCCCGCCATCTGCATTTTTTAAAATGTCAAAAAAGGCTTCATGGATTGGCTGGCTACAGGTTTTTATAGCTTTCACAATCGCAGTTTACTATTCAGTAATAGTAGCATGGGCTTTAAAATATACACTTTTCGCTTTTAATCTAAGCTGGGGCTGTCAAACAAAAGATTTTTTCTATAACAGCTTTTTACAAATCAGCCCGGGTCCAATGAATATAGGAGGTATTGTTCCCAGTATTGCTATATTTGCCGTGCTTATATGGGTTTGTGTGTGGTTAACCCTTACTTCCGGAATTAGAAAAGGTATAGAAATAATAGTTAAAATATTTATGCCTGTCCTTTTTATCGGCCTTATTTTACTCTTAATAAGAGTTGTTACACTTGAAGGTGCAAGCAATGGCCTCAACTGGCTTTTTAAACCTGACTTTTCACGGATTTACAGCTTTAAAACATGGGCTGCAGCATATGGACAGGTATTCTTTTCGTTAAGTATATGTTTCGGAATAATGATTGCTTATTCAAGCTACCTCCCTGAAAAATCAGACATTACAAACAATGCAACAATGACAGCCTTCATTAACTGTGGATTCAGTATTATATCTGCCATTGTAATCTTCAGTGTTTTAGGTTATGCAGCTCATGCACAGCATGTTCCCCTGAAGGAGGTCGCCGGAAGCGGTATCGGTCTTGCATTTATTACAATCCCTCTTGCTGTAAACCTTATGCCTGCATCAAAAATTGTCGGAATACTATTTTTCTTCGCACTTTTTGTCGCCGGTTTTACCTCTGTAATATCTATCGTTGAAGTCTGTTGTTCAACGATAGCAGACTCTTATAAAGTTATCAGGAAAAAAGCAGTAACTGTATTCTGCATAATAGGCTGTCTTCTGAGTTTACTTTTTACAACAAACGGAGGTCTGTACGCACTGGATATAGTGGATTATTTTATTAATAATTTTGGAATTGTTTTTGCAGGTATATTTGAACTGATATTCCTTGCCTGGTTCTTTAAACTTGGATCTTTCATTGAACATATTAATATAAGGTCAGACTTCCGTGTGGGGTCTCCCTGGAAATTTTTACTTAAGTATTTTGTACCTCTCTTTCTAGGGTACATGGCTGTTGGTAATTTAATTAGCAATATTAAAGTTCCTTATGGAAGTTATCCACTGAAAGATGTAACATGTTATGGCTGGAGCCTAATTGTTGTTGTAATTATACTAAGCTTTATTATGCCGTTAACTGTCAATAAAGAAAAGTAGAGCATACCTGAAAAACTAAACTTTAAATTAAAAAGGAATACCAAAATAATGAGTACATCAGCGATAATATTTATGATTTTAGCATTGTTAGTTACCTGGGGCGGTGCGGCAGTATGCATATTGATTGCTCTTAAAAAGAAAAACCACCCGGAAGTGCTTAATGAGTCAGAAGTACTGAAGCACTGATCTGAGGTTTGAGGTCATAAATCATAAATCATAAATCATAAATCATAAATCATAAATCATAAATCATAAATCTGAAATCATAAATCTGAAATATTTTAAACAATGCATCTAGTAATTCTTCACGGATATATCCTTCAGGGTACAGGTTCAAACATATATGTAGCCAATATTGCGAAGGCTTGGAAAAAGCTGAAACATCAGGTCACTGTAGTTTGTCAGGATTTGGAAGCTGAAAAACTTCCATTTGTTGACGAATATATTCCTCCAGACAGTGAAATACCCGATACCCCTCCTGCCCCTGGTACAATTAGGGTCATTACTCCGAATATCAACAATATACTTCCTGTTTATGTAATGGATGAATATAAAGGTTTTACTGTCAAAACAGTCTTTTCAATGACTGAAAGGGAAATTGAAGATCATATAGCGTTGACTGCCGGTGCACTGCATAAAATAATAGCTCAAGGAATTGATAAAGTTTTTGCAAATCATGCAATATTCAGCCCTATTATTGCCAAAAGAGGCCTTACAGGCACTGATATTCAATATGACATAAAAATCCATGGCAGTGCTATTGAGTATGCACTTGTGTTATATCCGCATCTAGTGAAGTATGCCGTTGAAGGTATAAGCTCTTCAACAAATATTTTTGCTGGAACACAATATGTAAAAGACAGGGTTTTAGAGGTTTTCAAAAAAGAAAAGAATGAATTAGCCCTACCCCGAAGGATAAAAATTGTTCCTCCGGGAATGGACCCGGAACTATTTAAACTCTCCACAGATTTTAAAGTTAGTAATAATCGTTTTCGGCAAAAAGTAAATTATGAGATAGTCCAAGACGGCAATGGGCGAAAACGATATCCAATAGAAATACCAGCAGCAATATCTCCTGAAATGCTTCATAAAAACCTTATCCAGTTGGGAAAAACTTATAATCAGAGAACTCCTGATGCAGATCTACTTGAAAAATGGCCCCAATTGCAGAAAGATGAGCCAATTATTCTATACTTTGGAAAATTCCTTGAAACCAAAGGAATCGGGGAGCTGTTTGCTTTAATACCTGAAATACTTTCTAGAATCCCCAAGGTCAGATTCATCTTTGTTGGTTTTGGTATGTACCGGGAACATATGGAAGGAATGTTACAGTCTTTTTCAACCGGAAATATGAACTCCGCTTTAAAAATATCAAAAGCCGGAAATTTTATAAAAAAGGTCAACGTTGAGGATAAATTTAGAATTCTGACTGCTGAAGAATTAAGCAGAATTACCATTACAGGCTTCTGTAATCATGAAATTTTAAGTGAACTACTCCCAATGGCAAGCCTATGTATTGTGCCAAGTAGACTTGCAGAAGCATTTGGAATGGTAGCTGTAGAGGCCATGGCATCCGGTGTACTGCCTATCTGCAATAATCACTCTGGACTGCGTGATATCATGAATGTAGTAAAAAAAACATATCCTGAACTAAGCCCGATTATTTCAACAACTCAAAACAGTTTCTTCGATAACCTGCCTAATACAATAGAAACGGCTCTGAATTATTTATATCCAAATGGTTTCAAAGACTCTACATTTCGAAATGAAACTGCCGGAAAACTCCGTAAATTAGCAGTTGATAAATTCTCCTGGAATGGTATTGCAGAAGAACTGGCTAAATTTTAATCCCATAAGTCAAAGGTTGGACAAAATTAGCTTTACAATCTCAAAAGATAAAGATATAACATACGTAAAACAAAAGGTAATTAATCGAAGCTTATGATAATTAAAGGAAAATTATCTCTTACTCAAAAAGAAAAAGGTAAAAAAGGTTTACTTCTCTTTTCCTTTCTTAATGGCATTGCATTGACCTTTGTTACAGGCAATGTAATGAGTCTGTATCTTCTTCAGCTTGGCTGTTCCACTTCAGGCGTAGCTGTATGTGCTTCAATTGCTTATATTGGATCGCTTTTTGTATTTTTCGGAAAAAAATCCATTATCCGATTTGGTGCCTCAATTACTTTAGGAATAAACTGGATAATTTGCGGCATTAGTGTAATTCTAATTGCATTAATTCCATTTTTCTTTCAAAGTGGCCATTCAAATTCGAAAATGGCTGTAATCCTATTAATTACATTTCTTTTTTTTGTTTTCAAACAAATTGGAACTGCATCAACTCAACCCTTAATGGGTGAATTTACGAGTAAAGAGGATCAGGGCAGATTTTCATCCAGCTATTTTCTTTTATACAACCTAGCAACAATAATCGCAATTGTCAGTTTAGTCTATTTAATAACCACACATTCACCCCTGTTTATATTTCAAATGGCAATTATTTTTGGAGGAATAATTTTTATATTCTGCAGCAGTGTTTTCATTGGAATGAAAGAGACTCAAACTCCCAGCAAGTCAGCTAAAGCAACAAAAACCAAAAGCCTTCTGGCAGCAATTTGGAATAACCCCGAATACAGAAATTTTCTTATTGTAAAATCATCAGCCAGAGCCGGCATGATAATAATAATCCCTATATCTATAATTGCGTTAAAAAGCCTTTACGGTGTAAATGACCAGACCGCTCTTGTTTTTGCATGTATTCAGCTGGTTGGAGGAGTTTTCATTAACTATATTAATAGGATTATTTCAGGTTTCACAGGTCCCAAACCTCTGATTATTATATATATAATAGGTATGTTTTCCATATGTGCTCTTTGGGTTTTAGCTCCCAATATATTTATTTGGGAATACTTCTTGTTTATCTTTTTACTTGGAGGAATCTGTCTATTTGGCTTAGATTCCACTTTAAACCATTATTATTTAACTATTATACCAAGGGAGGACAGTGTTGGTATTTCCTTATGGTATACGACTATAGGAGGCGCGGTAGCAGGAATTTCAGGCCTATTGTTTGGAGGAGGCCTAATACAATTTTTAACTGTAACGGTGGTACATACTGAAATTTTTAAGTTTTATTATGCAACAATGTTTATACTGATGATCCCTGTTTTGTATTTTGCATTTAAATTGAAAACCGCCTCGGACTGGAGCGTAAAAGATGTAATTAACCTATTACTGACTCCCTCTGAAATGAGAACTGCAAGTAAACTTCAATATTTAAATAAGTATTCTTCTGCTAAGGAAGAGTTAGACAATGTACTTAAACTTCATGGAATGAGTTCTAATTTATCTGAAAAATCTTTAATTTACTATTTGAATTCACCTATGTATTTTGTAAGATTAAGTGCGTTGAGAGCAATAAACAATTTAACTATTGGAGAAGAAGCTAAAAAAGCAGTATATAAGGAACTTCAGCATGGAGATAACTCAACGGCTTATCTTGCAGCAATTATTTTTGCACGAAACCCCTATCCAAAAGCAATTCCTCTTTTAAGAAAATACCTAACCTCAACTGATTATCATTTAGTCGGAAATAGTATGATTGCTCTAGTTTCTATGGAGGATAAAGATAGCTACAAGCAAATTATTAACATATACTCAAATTCTACTCACCCTAGAATTATTATTAATGGAACTATGGCAATTGCAATGATTGATGATATTAAATTATTAAAATGCCTTTTGCAAAAGTTACCCTGTTTTATTAATAATCCCGAAAAAAAATATATTGCTGATGAGATTGTGTGGTCTATAGCCAGATTGTTTAAAGTCCAGATATCTTATTATAAATCAATTCGGATTTTTCAGGATGACTTTGATGCTGGCGTGCTAAATGTTATGGAGTTAATTGATAAAAACAAAATTTCGAATATTAAGGAATCACCTGAAGAAATATTAGAATTATGTTTTAATGCACACCTGGGTTGTAAAAGGTTTAGTTTAAGAAACTTTCTCATCAAATCACTTCAACAGTACTCAGACAAGAAAGAGTATAAAATGATTAGCGATTTTTTGCTGCACATGGATCACAATATGGTATGCAGAGAGTTTGCACTCTTTATTTTTATTATACTTTTCTGTAAAAAAATATAATTTAGACGTTTATGAAAAGAAGTAGTTCATTTTAAATTTGCTACATCTAAAATACCACCATCAATAAAAGTGTCGCCTGCTCCTCCAGTAGAGGTCCCATTTATTTAATATTTTATATAACCCCGTAGTAAAAACATGCTCTTTTTTAATTGATATTATAGGTTTATCTGCTCGATATAGTAATTTTGAGGAATCATTTTTTCACTCTCTTAAAAATGATAAAAAGTTGACAGATTGATATGATTAATTAACTTTTAACATGAAAACTTTATAACTTTCAACGTTTTTTGTAGGGTGCAAAACTTAAACCTGAAATAATTTATCAGCTTCTTCTGCGTCTCGGAAGGCGGACAAAACGAGATTTTCCATTTTTATCAATATTAATTCCATTTGTAAAAAGTAGGTTTTTGAGACAGGAAGCAGATATATTCTGTACCAGATGGAGCTTGTTTTCAATTGGACAGTTCCAGTCATCAGGCTCTTTAATTAACTTTACATTAAAGTTATCGCTAACATATAAAAGTGCCCAGCCATCAGCCAGTTCATGAGGATGAACAGAGCCGGCAGGAACAGCTAAAAAAAGATGGTCAGCAAGCTGAGCCTGTCTTATCCTCTCAAACCTGCTTCCATTATACAAAGCCCGTTCAATCTCATTAATTCTGTCTCTGCACTTACGGTATTCTTTATTTTTGCTGTGAGCGTAATTCCAACTCTCATACTCAGGAAAAAGGTTATCATCCAATTTTAATTCAGGTTCACTTTCACGGACAATTGCCTCTAGTGACTCCCTTTTCTCCTTCTCCACCCTCAACATTGGAAGCAGCTCATTTTTTGCAGCACAATCAGGCCAGCACTGTTCTCTATCATGTCTTATTTCGACAATAACAGTTTTAACAGGGTATAATATTTTACGTCCCTGCTGTCTTATGGACTTAGACCAAAAAGCAGCTACATCCGCTTGAAACCTTGAAATCCTGGTAGGTACCATAGCTCCCATACCTGAGGGTTCATCCGGCAGTAACCATCCTACAATTGCGCGACGCATGTCTTTAAAAGAAATAACTTCTGTCTCTGAAGAATTTTCTTTAAAAATACGATCATTCTCTTTTTTACGGTCAAAATTAAAAGTTAACTGATAATCATCATCCATCTTATAAAATCCCATCTATGTGTAAAAACTCGAGATCCGAGATCCGAGATCCGAGATCCGCAAATCATAAATCTATAACCATCCCGGCATATATCCACTGCTGTTTCTATCAAGAGAAGAATTATTCAACAGTTTATTAAGAGAGTTTAATAATGTGCCTTTATCTTTCGGGAATCTAGCAGAAATAGGTATTGGATTTGAGGCATGATTAGCTCTAAACACCGTATTTGGTAAGTCCAGATTTTCCACAATAGTATAAAGTTCCTGAATAACTTCATATTCTGAAAGAGTCTCATAATCATTGAACATTTTTAATCCAGGGGCCTGAACAAAACGCAGAGCTGCAAGAAATTTAGGAGACATTTTATTAACAGCCAGGGCAGTTTTTTCTGCATGTTTTCTACTTAATTTTTTCCCGGCCAGTCCGAGAAGTACCATTACAGACATTCTTATCCCTGCTGCCTGCGCCAACTGAACCGCAGCTATCATCTGTTCAGTTGTTTCACCTTTATGTACAAGTGATAAAACTTCATCATCTCCACTTTCAAGTCCAAGATATAGAGTAAATAGTTTAAGTTGTTTTAATTTTTCTAATTCAGCTGAAGATTTATCAAGTATTGAACTTCCGTTCGCATACATTGATATTCTGGAAAGATTCGGAAAAGAGCTGTTTAAATGAAGAAAAATTTGTTCCAAGTATGCATAAGGAAGGATCATTATATCACCGTCTGCAAGAAATATACGACGCGTTTTCGGGTATTTCCCCGAAGCTTTCCTAATTTCTTTAAGTACATCCTCTATTTTCCTGATAGAATACTTAACACCTTTATACATTGGACAAAATAAACATGTATTATGAGGACAGCCATATGCTACCTGAAAAATCAAACTGTCGCCCTCCGATGGAGGCCTAAATAGAGGTTCTTTATATTTCATCAGGATAAACCTTGTTTTTTTTATTTTAGGGGGTAATTACATTATAATAAAAGGGAACATAGTGTAGTGTCTCATAAATACACTGCGTATTTAAATGGCATATAATAATGCTAGGTTTTGTAGAGACGCAATGCTTGCGTCTTCTGTGTCTTACCCTGCGCGATACACCTTTTTAGACACATGCAACTGTGTCGGGGCATAGCCGCAGGCGACGCCTGATGTGTCTCTACAGCATTTTATATTTCAAAACAAAATAGGTTAACTTTATCACAGTAAACCTATGAGACGGCACATCTAGTTCAGTTCATTACCAGTAAGAGCCTTATAGGCATCAAAATACTTTTCAGCTGTTTTCAGGACAATTTCATTTGGAAGTTCAGGTGCCGGCGGTGTTTTATCCCAGTCACAAGTTTCCAAATAATCACGTACAAACTGCTTATCCAGGCTCGGAGGACTACAAGCAATTTTATACTGTTCTGCAGGCCAGAAACGGCTGGAATCAGGTGTTAGCACCTCATCAATTAAGATTATATCACCGTTGTGGAAGCCGAATTCAAACTTAGTGTCTGCAAGTATAATTCCTTTTTTCTCAGCAAAATCAGCAGCAGTAGAGTAAATTTTCAACGTAAGCTCTTTGATTCTTTCAGCCGTGTCACGTCCAATAATATCAATAGCTTTCTCAAAACTAATATTTTCATCATGTAGTCCCTGCTCTGCCTTGGTGGAAGGAGTAAATATAGGCGAATCAAGTTTTTCAGCCTGTTTATAGTTATCACGAAGTTCAATTCCGCAAATTTTCCCTGTTTTCTGATAATCCTTCCAGCCGCTGCCGATAATATATCCACGGGCAATACATTCAACTGGTAATGGGTCCGCTTTCTTTACAATAATAGAACGGTTTTTCAGGTCTTTTTCATATTGTTTAAGAGCTTTTGGAAATTTAGAAAAATCACCTGTAACCAGGTGGTTTGGCAGCCAATTCATCATTTCAAACCAAAACAAAGAAATTTGGGTAAGCACTTTGCCTTTGCCTGGAATACCATTGGGCATAACACAGTCAAAAGCACTGATTCGATCTGTCGCAACAAAAAGCAGGCTGTCGCCTAAATCATATATATCACGAACTTTCCCTCTGTTTAAAATTGGAACAGAATCAATTTCTGTTTTCAAAAGCGCACCGTTTAAATCATATTTCATAATAATACCCATCTAAATTCATATCAGATTTGTTAAAATCAATATTTTTTCATATACCCGGATAAAAAAAAATTACGACAACGATTAAAACAGTTTAAATTTAAATTCAAATATTTTAATCTTTATCGTAATCATATTTCAAAACTGTAACAAAACAGCTTAAGTTGACTGCGATTAAAAAATAGTTAATTATTCATGTATTATACTTCAATACCGGAAATTCTAACTTTGGTCAAATTCTGACGGTGCCCCACTTTTCTGCGATAGCCTTTACGTTTTTTCATTTTGAAAGCTACAAGTTTTTTCCCGCGAAAATGTTCAACTATTTCAGCAGCTACTTTAGCGCCTGCAACAACCGGTGAACCGACTTTAATATCTTTACCTTCACCAATAGCAAGTACTTTGGAGAATTCAATTTTATCGCCTATTTCACCCTCAAGTGACTCTATATCAATAACCTCTTCCGGCTTTACTCTATATTGTTTTCCACCCGTTACTATAACAGCATACATTATATTATTCTCCTTATATAAACTCTAATTTTTCAGCATTTAAGTTACATGCCCTGCTTCTGTTGCTGTACAGAGCAATTATAACTCCGACCAGCTAAAAATCATTTATTTATGTATAATGTTCTGCTATTAATATCTGATTTAGCTAAGGATCAGTATAAAAATCTCAATTAAAACACATAATAATTAACTTTTATAACGCAAAGCTTACAAATATAGGCCATTTTATTAAACTTGCAAATGTAGGAGAGAATTATTTGAGTGTTTTAGAAGTAATTTACTTAAGTCGGGCTGATATTCGTACAACCTGAGTGCTGGAAAGTATGTCATGCAACGCTCTTTTCCTGCCTGATATATATATAAAGAAAGGGGAAAGCATACCTAAAATCAACATCAGCACAGTATACCAAAATGCTCTGCCCAAATATACCGGTTTGGCATCATCACCGTTACGAATAAGGAGTGTTCCCCAGAACCACATTCCGAAAGTTTGGGCAAAAACCCCAAAACAAATCGAAAAATATAAAATCAAAAAAGTAAAAGAGACAAAAAAGAACAGATAAAATGAAAGGTTTATATTAAAATTCGAACTCACCCCAATAAAAGATGCAATGATGAAAAAACAGAATATAACTCCGAAAATAAGAATATAATCAAACAGTGCAGCAAAAACCCTAAGACTGATAGGTGACGAATCAGGCAAAAAAGGATTTTTATACGCAGTAACATTAACCTCTTCATCAACATCATTTTCTTCTTTTACTGTACTCAGGCTCTTTTTTAAGAATCCTTTGTTTTTATCATGACTACTGTTTTCATTCTGTTCTAAATCAGTATTCTGTTTCAGAAATGACTCAGCCAGAAAATCATATTCTTCGGCTCTATGCCATTTATTAATCATAGAATTTCTGACTTGTGTTGAAGGTAAAACGCGCCCGTTTTCAACCCACTTCAGCAGGACATCAGAGCTGATCGGTCCTAACTCTTCAGCTTCTATTTGAACAATATATTTCATAATCGCTTTTTTTGTTTGAAGTTAAGCTTGTACTAATATTATATATAACTTGCGATTATTATATAACAATTGCAATAGCAATATTATTAAATATTCTAGGACTTATGCTTTTTTACTGGAAATTTTTAATAAATGTATTTTTTTTGAAAAAAATAATATTTTTACACTTTCTCTTGTTGCAATAATTCCAGACTCCTATATACCTATTAGCAAATAAGAGAAATTTTTAAAGAATTATCAAGGAAATCAACTATGAATACACCTAAAAAATTTTTATATACAAAGCAGCACGCATGGGCGAACATTAAAGATAATATTGCAGTGGTAGGTATCACTGACGAATTACAGGAGTTACTTGAATTCATTGATGAAATAGTTCTACCTAAAAAAGGTGATGAATTAGAAATGGATCTAGAATGCGTAACACTTAACTACGATGGAGGCACACACGACCTACCGGCACCTCTCACCGGACGGGTTACCAAAATTAACAACGAACTTAAGTACACCCCAGCACTAATTCATTCCTCCTGCTACGGTGATGGCTGGCTTTTTGAAATGGAATACGATGAACCTGATGAACTGGAAATGCTTTATTCTGCTGAAGAATACGAAGATGAAATAGAAAATATGCCGGAGTTATAATTGGAACTTCTGCTTTCAAATTACAAACAGCAAGCATAAATAACAAAAAAGCACCAATCTACAAATTCCAGTAATCAAAACATAGTGACAATCAATACTTGCTTGTCATTAGTTTATTGAAACCCATGTTTTTTTCCTCGTTTTGCTCATTCCAATTTCGGTAATTGAAATTTATTTGTTTTTTGTTATTTGACCTTTGCTATTTAGCATTCAAACATCGCTTTAATTGTTTTCATCAAATAGTAATGATCTTTTGTACCGCATAGTTCCCTACAGGAATGCATTGCCAGGGTTGGTACACCTACATCAACTGAACGTATTTCCAAATGAGTGCTAGAAATAGGCCCGATAGTTGAACCACCCTTTTCATTTGAATGATTAACAAATATTTGATAAGGTATATCAGAACTATCCGCTAAGCCTTTATAAACCGCAATTGATTCCGCATCCGAAGTATATTTTTGATTTGCACTTATTTTAATAGCAGGCCCTTTATTAATAAGAGGCTTATTCGTAATATCGTTCTTCTCTGATTTATTAGGATGAATAGCATGAGCCCCATCAACAGAAAGCATAAAAGAATTTGAAACAGCTTTTAAAAAATCACTTCTGTCACCACCCACACTTAGAATTATCCGCTCAAGAACATTTGATAATAACTGTGAATCAGCCCCCTGCTTAGTAGTACTTCCGACTTCTTCATTATCAAAGCATACCATTACATTTGTAGTTTTATCATTGTGAGAGGAATTGATAACTGCATCAATTCCTGCATGAACAGCTTCCAGGTTATCGATTCTTGATGAAGAAATAAATTCATCCTCTGCACCGATAATAAGTCCCTTTTCAAAATCATAGAGAAGTATATCAAAATCTAAAATGTCCAAAGCATCTACTTTTAGCGTTTGCGCAATAATATTTAAAAGATAGTTGTCTTTTTCAAAGTTTTTAGAAACTGTCTGAATAATTGGCAGCAGGTCCTTCTGGTTATTGATAGCAACTCCATTGTTCATTTCTCTGTTCATATGAATTGCAATATTCGGAATAATCATTAACGGTTTGTTAATGTTTATTAACCTCGTTTCAGGATCAAAAGGGTTAGCATTCCTTAGCATTACACGACCGGCTAATGCGAGAGGACGGTCAAACCAGGTATTTAAAATAGGACCGCCATAAACTTCCGTATTTAACTTTAAATATCCCTCAGTCAAGAGTTCCGGATTAGGCTTAATTTTCAGTGCGGGAGAATCTGTATGTGCGCCTGCTATCCTAAAACCACAGTCTGCTGTATTTTTACCAACAACAAATGCAATCAGGGAAGAATCATTCTTAGTGATAAAATATTTTCCGGTTTCTCTTATTTTCCAGTCTTTTTTTAGATCAAGTTTAACAAAACCATTTTTAACAAGAACATCTTTTGTATTTTTGACTGCATGGTAAGACGTTGGACTACAATAAATGAAATCAATTAGTTCATTAGCAAATTCGGCTGCACTCATTTTTAAATCTCCATTTATTGCTCATATTATGGTTTATTGTAACTATCTATAATTTAACTTTATAAAATATATAACGAACCTCGCAATTACCTAGTACTGATTATTATGCCATTCTTCAAACGAAGATTCATTACCCCTATTTTCATTAGTATTTGGGTTTGAATAATTTGACAGACCGTTGGAGTAACTATTCTTTGTGCTAGGAGGAGGTCTATTGGAGTAATTCTCTTCGGCCTTCTCAGCAAAATTAGCAGGTAATGGGTCAGACGCATTAATCATTTCAAACATACCGGTAATAGGCGATGTGCTGCAACCAGTGAATAGCAGCAATATAAACATAAAACACAGTAATCTTAAATTGTGATTCATAAGTTTTCTCTATTAACTTTAAAAGCATAACCTTTTGAGTTATGCTTTTATGTGAAAAAATTTAAATTTTTATCTCGACCGGGGTGACGTTCCAAATGTCTTCCGCATACTCCCTTATTGTTCTATCGCTAGAGAAATACCCCATCCTGGCAGTATTAATTATAGCCTTCTCAGTCCATGTTTTCTGATCCAGATATAAAGCAGAAACTTTATCCTGGGCATCAAGATAAGCCTGATAATCAGCTAATAATAAATAAGTATCACCCTGGTTTAAAAGAGAATCATATAAAGGCAGGAATAAATCTCGGTTTTCCGGATTAAAATAGCCGTCTCTAAGCATATCCAGAACTTCTTTAAGATCAGCATTAGCATTATAGTATTCTCGCGGATTATAGCCTGATGATTTAAGCTTTATTACTTCGTCTGCTAGCAGTCCGAAAATAAACATATGTTCTTCACCTATATAATCAGCCATCTCAACATTGGCTCCATCCATTGTCCCTATCGTCAGGGCACCGTTAAGTGAAAATTTCATATTGCCGGTACCGGAAGCTTCATAACCAGCAGTAGAAATCTGTTCTGATAAATCTGCTGCTGGAATAATTATTTCTGCCAAAGAAACAGAATAGTTCTCAAGGAATATTACTTTCAGTTTTTTGCTTACTACTGGATCATTGTTCACTTTTTTTGCTATTGAATTAATCAATTTAATTATCAGCTTGGCTGTATAATATCCCGGTGCTGCCTTCCCTGCAAAAATTACTGTACGCGGGACAATAGCAAGCTCAGGGTTTTTTCTTATTTTATTGTATAATGAAATTACATGAAGTACATTTAAAAGTTGCCGCTTATACTCATGCATCCTTTTGATTTGAACATCAAATATTGAAAATTCATCAACATCAAGGTCATAGTTTTCTTTAATATACGCCTTCAGTTTTCTTTTGTTTTCAAGCTTGATACTTGCCCATTCATCTGTAAACTCTTTATCATCAATATAGTTCTCAATTTTTATAATTTGATCAAGGTCTTTTATATAACCAAATCCAAGTTTATCAGCAATTAATTTAAACAATCTAAAGTTGGCTTCTTTTATCCATCTTCTAGGTGTAACACCGTTTGTTTTATTATTAAACTTACTAGGCTCAAGCTCATAAAACTCTTTAAACAGATCCTTTTTAATAATCTCAGAATGCAGCTTAGCCACCCCGTTAACGGAATGACTTCCAACAATAGCAAGATTGGCCATTCTAACTTTCTTTGCCTGTCCTTCTTCAATTATTGACATTTTACGCATGATTCCAGGTCTACTTGGAAATCTTAACTTAACTTTATCCAAAAATCTCTGGTTAATATCAAGAATAATTTGAACATGCCTTGGCAAAAGTTTCTGCATCATGCCAAGAGGCCACTTTTCAAGAGCTTCAGGTAATACTGTATGGTTTGTATATCCGAAAGTATTCACGGTAATATTCCATGCTGCATCCCATTGCACATCTTCTTCATCAAGCAAAATTCTCATAAGCTCCGGAATGGCTAAGGCCGGATGAGTATCATTCAGCTGTATTGCGATTTTTTCATGAAACTTTGAAATATCTTTATGCGTAAGCTTATACTGACGCATAATATCCTGAAGTGAAGCAGAAACCAGAAAATATTCCTGTTTTAGTCTTAGAATTTTACCTTTATTATAGTTATCATTCGGATACAGTACCTTTGAAATATTTTCATGAGTATTCTTATCCAGTACAGCCTTTATGTAATCGCCGCTGTTGAAAAAGTTAAAATCAAACTGTTTTGTCGCTCTAGCCTGCCATAAACGCAAATAATTAACAGTATTATTCATGTATCCAGGAATCAATATATCATAAGCAAGAGCATCAACAACATCGGTGTTGCACCAGATACTTTTACTATTCCCGTTTTCATCTTCAACCTGTTTGACTTCACCGTTAAAGCGTATATTAAATGTAAACTCAGGTCTTTGAATCTCCCATGGACTACCGTGCTCCAGCCAGTTGTCAGCTTCTTCCATCTGAAAACCATCTACAAATTTCTGTTTAAAAATTCCATGTTCATACCTTATAGTGTAGCCATATGCCGGTAACTGGAGCGTTGCCATCGAATCCAAAAAACAGGCTGCCAGCCTTCCAAGTCCGCCATTTCCCAGTCCCATATCAGGCTCTAGCTCTCTAATTTTTTCTAAGTCAAAGCCTACATCTTTTAGGATTTTAGCACTTTTTTTGTATTCAAAAAGATTCATAAGTGTATTGCCTAAAATTCTTCCTATAAGAAATTCCATAGAAAGATAATACACTTTTTTCGCATCTTTTTTCTCATACTCATCTTTTGTTCTTAAATAATTATGAACAAGTTTATCTCTAACTGTGTAGGCAAGGGCTTTAAATGTATCTTCCTCTGTAACAGTCTTTTTGTCCTTCACTAAAGTATATTCCAAATGCTCAAAAAATGTTTCTTTCAGTGAATCTTTATGGTGGTCCTGACTATCTGTAAAAAAATGATTGTCTTTATTACTCATACATCTGCCTTCTATTATATTATTAATAATTAATTTATGAATACAAAGTTCATACTATAGCAATATACAACTCTCTTTTCAATGATTAACATCATAATTTTCTATATCATTATTCCAACAGAAAAACTCTGCTCTCGAAACCATCAAGCTGCATGCTGAGTTCTCCTGAT
>CAZGAI010000022.1:0-16345 GCA_964523175.1 uncultured Victivallales bacterium
AGATACTGGGATAATCATCTTGTTGCTGACAATCCGGCCAGGTATCCTCTCAAGGTAAAGTATCATACAGGAGTGGTTCCACAGGATGATAATCTAGATGAGGAAGTCAGTGTTTTTAGTACAATACCTGAACAGAATTTTGGAATTACTATTTCACTTTATGGGAAAGATTTGTTTTACTTTTTTTGCAACTTCTTTTCCAAGAAGATAGTTTTCAGTGGCATCTAGATGAATTCCATCTGCCTTACTAGGTTTTATAAATGGAGCAGTATCAAGCAAACTAACACCACAGAAATCTGCAACTCTACGATAGTGAAGAGAGAACTTTTTGGATTCTTCTGCCATGCCTCCAAAAACAGTATCCATAAATTCTTTTGGCTCACCTATCTGTGGCGGAGATAATAAAAGTACGTGTGGAGGTAAACCATCGGGACCTGCTGCACTTTTCAATGTATCAGTAACCAAATGCATGCATCCGCTTGATGCTTCTGCTGCAGTTCTATTCGCATACGCATGGATATCATTTGTTCCCAAAAGTATTACAACAAGGTCTAACGGGGCATGTGATTCAAGCAAAAAAGGCAATTGTTTCGAACCATTTCTATCAGCTGCAAACGGTGTATCCCAAACAGTAGTTCTACCATTAAGTCCTTCTTCAATTACATGGTAACTATCTCCCAGTTCTTTCTGCAAAGCACCTGTCCAACGATCATTGTATAAATAACGAGTACTATCTGAAGGATTAAATCCCCATGTAATAGAATCGCCAAAACAAAGAATGTTTCTCATCATTAAGTTCCTTTTTTAACTTATGTAAATCCACAAAATAGCTATTTTATAAAGTAAGAGTCTCACAATGAATACGAAAATTTTCGTATCCTTAGTTGTGAGACTCTTGTTTATAGCTTAACTTAATTCAGAGTTTTTACTACCATGCCTGAGCGTAGTTTTGGCTCAAACCATGTAGATTTAGGCGGCATTACCTGGCCTGTATCAGCTATAGCAATCAACTGATCCATTCCGGTTGGATAAAGTGCAAAAGCTACTTTACAGTCAGCATTGCACCTTGTGACCAACTCTTTCAAACCGCGAATTCCACCAATAAAATCAATTCTATTGTTTGTGCGGGGATCATCAATACCCAATAGCGGATCCAGTATATTATTCTGAAGAACTGATACATCCAGAGATTTTACCGGATCGTTTGCAGGTACAACTCCAGGCTTCGGCACGAGTGAGTACCATTTACCATCAAGATACATGGCAAACTCCGCACGTTTCTTAGGCTTTGCATCCTCGGGATCAGCAACATTGAGTTCTGTAACATTGAATTTCTCTTCAATTTTGCTTTTCAACTCTGAAGGGCTTAATCCATTCAAATCTTTCAAAGCCCTGTTGTAATCCATAACATAAAGTTGATTTTCAGGAAAAATAACAGCAAGAAAGTGGTTGTAAGGTTCATTACCAGTATGATGCTGATTTGCTTCTTTACGCGTAATACATGCCCTTGATGCAGCTGCAGATCTATGATGACCGTCTGCAATGTAAAGTGCCGGAATATCTTCAAACAGCTTAACTATTTCATCTATTTGGGGTTCATTGTTTACAATCCAAAGAGTATGCCCGATACCGTCTTCTGCAACAAAATCAATATCGGGTTTTTCAGATGTTATTTCTGAAACAATAGCATCAATCCCAACTTTATGCGGATATGTTAGAAAAGCAGGTCCTGAATTAGCATTCAATATCATTACATGCTTAGCACGATCATCTTCTTTTTCTTTTCTCGTATGCTCATGTTTTTTAATCAGGCCGGACTGATACTCCAGCGCTGAAACTCCGGCAACAATACCGGTCTGCTGAATATCACCCATTTTTTGTCTATATATATAGAGACTAGGTGTTTCACTTCTGACAAGAATACCTTCACTGATGAGTTTCTGCAGGTTTTCAGCCCCTTTTTCATAGACAAAGTCAGCATGTGAATCAGTACCGACAGGAAAATCAATTTCAGATTTACTTACATGCAAAAATGAATAAGGATTCCCTTTAGCCATAACTCTTGCTTCCTCAGAAGACATAACATCATAGGGAAGCGCTGCTACTCTGGGTGCAAGTTCCGGTGAAGGTGTATATCCATTAAAAGGTCTAATATCAGCCATTTTTAATTCTCCTTATAAATTAGTATTAATTATAAAAGTGATATTAATCACTGTATAATTAATATTCCTACTGTTATCAAATCTCAAACAATAGGCACCAAATAACATATAAGCATCAAATTCCAAGCACTAAACTCAAACACTTCCTGTCTGGATCTTTTTGTTATGAACATTAGTATTTATTTGCAATTTGTTATTTGGCTATTGTTATTTTATGCCGGGTTTTCCTTCTGGAATTTATCCATGAAAACTTTTAATGCCTGTACGCCTTCCATACTCATTGCATTGTAACAACTAGCCCTGCAGCCGCCAACATCTCTGTGTCCTTTAAGACCAATAAAGCCCGCAGCAGTAGCTTCCTTAATAAATTTAGCTTCAAGTTCTTCTTTAGGAAGTCTGAATACAATATTCATCACAGATCTGTATTCTTTTACGACAGGACAATTGTAATATCCATTGCTTCCATCAATAACTTCGTATACAACTGCAGCTTTGTCGTCAGCTCTTTTTTCAATTGCTTTTAAACCGCCGAGCCCTTTCATCCATTTAAGAACTTTACCCATCATGTAAATTGCAAAAACAGGCGGTGTATTATACAAAGACTCTTTTTTGCAGTGAATATCAAAGCGGAGATATCCACCAATATTTCTATTAGTCTTATCTAAAATGCTTTTGCGAATAAAAACGATAGCCATCCCGGCAGGCCCTAGATTCTTTTGTGCTCCACCGTAAACAATATCAAATTTGTCCCATGGAATAGAACGTGTCATAAAATCTGAGGACATATCTGCAACCAGAGGAATATCAACTTCAGGCCATTCAATAGTTCTAATTCCACCAATAGTTTCATTTGTTGTAATATGCAGATAACGCGTGTTGGGCTGTAATTCTATTTCACTGTTCTTAGGCATGCGAGTATAATTATCATCTTTGCCGGACCAGGCGGCATAGACATCACCATAAAAAGAAGCATCTTTTAATGCTTTACCTGACCAGGCTCCACAATCTATGTAAGCGGCTTTTTCTCCGCTAGAAAGAAGATTCATCGGAATCATTGAGAACTGCATAGAAGCTCCACCCTGAATAAACATTACTTCGAAATCTTCAGGAGCACCGAAAACTTCTTTAGCTAAAGCCATTGCTTCTGAATGTGTCTGATCATATTCTTTTCCTCTATGGCTCATTTCTATAACAGACATACCACTATCCATGTAATTTGTAAATTCTTTCTGTGCTTCTTCTAAAGCCGAAAGTGGAAGTGTACAGGGACCTGCACCAAAATTAAAAACTCTTTTACCCATTTTTCTACCTCTCCTTTTATTAATTTTAAATGTTCAGGGAATAACAAGTTAAACTTATAATATTTTTTCTTTCAACGCTAATTTATTCAACACTACTCTTGACATCGACCTGAATTACATTGTCTATATTACGTATTTTATCAATAGTCACTTCATTCGGACACTTGTTTACATGGAGAATTATCTGCTGTGCGTTTTCACCGAAGAAAACACGCCCTTCCATCTGCTGAAGGTTTATTCCCTGTTCTTTTAATAGCAGTAAAGCAGCAGCCAGTACTCCTACACGGTCAAATACGCGCATAATAATTGTGTGTTTAACAGCAGGTTCCATCTCCATATTAACCGGATGAAGAACTACTCCTTTTTCATAATTCTTCAATATTTCAATAACTTCAGCTGCTATAGCATTTTGAGCCTGCTCTGTGGAAGCACCAATATGATGAGTCCCATAAACATTAGGGTGCATTGAGAGAGATGTTTCGAATGTTCCAGTAGCTGTAGCACATTCATCATTATAAACATCAAGTCCAGCCCTGATATTCTTCTCATTCATAGCCTTAATCAGTGCTTTATCGTTAATAATATTTCCACGTGAAGTATTTAATATAATTGAATTAGGCTTCAAGTTTTTCAGAAAATCATCATTAATCATTCCTTGGGTATGAGGATTTGACGGTACATGAATTGTAACAACATCAGAAGCTTTAACTAGTTCTTCCACAGTAGGACAAAAAGAAAATACCCTGTCTTCCAGACGTTGAGCTAGTTTAGGGGATATTTTCTGCTGCGCAATAGGGTCAAAAGCCAGAATTTTCATTCCAAAGGCTTTAGCTCTATCTGCGAATGCAATGCCAATTTCACCCAGTCCGATAATTCCAAGAGTTTTACCCAGAATACCATCAGCTTTCGAATATTTCTTCTTATTCCACACTTTGCTTTTCAAGTCACTCGTACAGTCCGCTATTTTTCTGTCTATTGAAAGCATAAGGCCAAATGCAAGTTCAGCAACAGCAATTGAATTTTTACCAGGTGTATTACAGACAAAAATACCCTTACCGGCAGCAGCATTAACATCTATAGTATTTACGCCGGCTCCGGCACGAATGATAAGATTTAATTTATCAGACGCATCGATTGCATCTGCATTTACCTTTGTGCTCCTGACAATAAGCACATCAAAACCTGCAATCTCTTTGGATAGGTCATCAGCTTTCAAATCGGGATTGAGTACTACTTCGTGTCCCAGGGAGTGCAATTCTTCAAGGTAGGCTTCTTGAAACTTATCAGCTATTAAAATTTTCATCTCTTTACCCTTTTAAATATTTAATTAAATCTAACTGCTAATTAATATAAAACACCTGAATACTGAGAGAATAAAATACCCAGTAATATTTGATTTTAGCTATTAAACAGCAAATAGTCAAGGTTTCAATCACTAATTTACGCAAAATTATATACTACTAAATCTTCAACCATTAACTTAATGTATTTACCCCCAACTTTTAATTATACAATTATTATGCTATATTACTGCTCATGAACTCTTTAATGACTTTAAAAATTGAATCTATCGCCTATGGCGGCAAGGGAGTTGCCAGGCATGACGGGATCGTCTACTTTGTTCCCGGAGTACTTCCTGGAAAAATAGTCCTCGTAGAACCTGTGCAGAAAAAGAAAACTATATTATCGCCCATTCTGAAAAGATTTTAAAACAATCACCAAACAGAACTATTCCTAAATGTGCGTATGCACTACAAATATCTTCTGATCAGCAAACATATTGCCCCGGATGTCAATACCAGCACCTGGACTATAATGAATAATTAAAAATGATCAGTTTGGCGATTTGCTCAAGAGAATTGCTAAAATCAACCCAAATATCAGAAAAGCTCCAGTAGCTTCACCAAAATGTTATGGTTATAGAAATAAAATCACACTGCATTCTAAATATCAAAGCAATAAACTCAAGTTCGGCTATTATACTATAGACAACACAAGCCTGATTGAAATTAAAAACTGTCTCCTCGCCTGCCGACAGTTAAATGCTCTTCTCGCAACTATCAGCGAAGGTGTATCGTCTGGAATCCGCGACTGCATCGACTTTGACACTTAGGTACACCGAAAGTAGTGGTGCTGAGTATTGGAGCAAACCCGACTGCAGCAATAGTCTAGAACATAATAATACTTCTACTGAAAAAAAGCTTATACAGGAAAACACTTATTATGGTAAGTTTTTTGTTCCACTTGGTTCCTTTTTCCAGATAAACTATTATTTGCGTGACGCGCTAATCAAAGAACCCCTTAATATCCTGGAAAAAATCCAACAGAATACATATTTGACCTCTTCTGCGGCGTAGGGGGTTTTGGAATATGTGCAACTAAAACCAGTTCATCTAGATTATTTGATATGTTTCCCCGAACAGCACACTTTGATACTATCACGTTTCTGTCACCGGTAAACCTTTAACTAGAGCCCGTCTGTAAAATACATCCAGCCTCAGTTATCAGTTATCAGTTATCAGTTATCAGTATTATTATCGCTACTTATAAACTATTTTAGCAGAGAAGTACCTAAAAAACTGATAACTGATAACTTTTTCCTAAAAACCTTTTCAGACAGGCACTAAAAAGTCAGGAATATATTCTTTACAGATGTTTAATTTACAAATATTTATTGATTAATATCTAAAATTATGTATAATTTATATTTTAACACACCAAACTTTTAAAAAACTACCAACCGTATTTCAGGCAATATATTATGTTAAATGATGCTAAAAAAAAACTGAATGCAATAAATGGACTTCTTCATATTTGTTCTTCATGCAGAAAAATTAATGACGGCAATGACAACTGGACACAAATTGAAACTTATATAAAGACACATGTTGAACCTAAATTCACCCACGGTATGTGCCCGGAATGCGCGGAAATAATGTATCCTGAAGTAGATTTCACAGAACTTAACACTGAAAAACATCAAACTCAATAATGTAGAGGTATTAAATGAAAAAGTTTATTAGCTTTATCAGCTCACTGGGCCTAACCTTAATTCTTTCCTCCTGTTTTTCGACATTTACTCCTTCTGAAAAGGATATCAGCATGCAGGATATCCCTCAGGATGCTAAAATTGTTATTAATGGACTTAAACTTCCAAAGGTTAATAAAAAACAGGAATTCTCAGGTGAATATGAGAAAAACACAGTACTCAAATATTCATATTACAACAAATATAATGATTCATCAGGCGCAATAAGAAGACTGTTCAGAAAACAAGCTAGACAAATCCTGGAAAGCAATACCCACACAGTAGTTATGAATCAGGAGCAATTTCAGAATGAATGTGTTATTCCATATATAAACGGCTTATGGCTCTCTACTGACGGCCTTCTTAGAATACCGAATAAAGAGAACATCGAAATGCTTGCAAAAGAACATATGATTGTTCCTGAAAAAGATACTTCTCCTTACTGCTATAAAATGAAAGAAAATGGATGGCCAATATATTTTCCTCCACAATTTAAAGATATAATAAATGAAAGAATCGGTGGAGTAAAAGGAACACAGCTAATAGCTCTGCCTGAAAAAAGACCTGAACCAAAACCATTATTTATGAAAAACGGTACCTGGCAGAACCAGGAACACCTATATAATCATATTGGCCTACTTTATCTTCCTAATAGTTTTATCGTACCCGGCGGGCTTTTTAATGAAATGTTCGGATGGGATTCCTACTTTATAATTATCGGACTTATAAACAGTGCTGAATATATACTCACAAACCCTGATGCTGAAATATACAGTCTTATTTCAGGATACAGAAAAGCAACAGCACATGACGCTTTCAACATGTTCAAAATAGCAAAAGGTATGGTTGACAACCATATTTTTGAAATTTATTTCTACAGCGGTTACATTCTGAGCGCAAACAGGGTTTATACAATGGAGCGCTCACAACCACCTTTTTTAACTAGCGAAGCTTTAGTTGTATATAATTTTTGGAATGACCATGGCCTTTCGCTTAAAGCAATGCTTGGTAACGATACAATAAAAGATACTTACGAAGGAGTGATGGATAATAATTATGATGAACTTACCTATTATGACACATTAAGCCCATTCTTAAAAAGCGATAAATTTGGAAAAAGCTACAAAGTACCCGCTAATTATGATGAATGGATGGCAAGAGAAGTTTTTCCGGCAGCTATAGCATTTTTTAATTACTATACAAATCCAAAAACAGTGTACAGTTCCTGGAGTCCCTTTGAAAAAGAAAATAGCCCTAAGACGGACATTAAAAATCAATATGCTGATGAAGATCCAAATGCTAATCAAAATAAGCGGGTAGTTACAGTAAAATCACCCGACGGTACATCATACAATACCGCCAGATACTACACTGACGGAGAAGGTCCATGCCCTGAAGTAATTTTCAGTGCCGCTCCCGGTAACAGAATTCTTTACAATAAAGTCTACACTTCATATTTCCAAAAACACCCGGAAAAAAATCCTAATTCCATATACTATAATTCAAAGACGGATAAATTGACCGGTTGGTTTTATAAAAATGACAGAGCAGTAAGGGCTTCAGGTTTTGATTTGTCAGAAAGATATGGAAATGCAGGCCAGGAATGCCTTGATTTCTGCCCCGTAGCTTTAAACTCTCTACTATATCAAATGGCTGAAGATATTTTGTCTATGAATAGTAATATTAATCCTAATAACACTAATTTTTATGGTCTTTTAGACAAAGGTTTAACAATGGATATTAATAATATATATTCATGGAAAGAATCAGCAAAAGCTTATATTAACAACGAATTATGGAATAGTAAAAATAATTGTTTTGCAGACAAAAAAACAACTAGTAGAAAAGCAACAGGACATATTTCGGAATTTGCTTATCCATATATTACAAATTTCTGTCCATTTGTAGCCGATGCCGCTGATGATAATCACGCTGTAATATCGCTTAATCATCCTTTTGTACCCACAGATAATACTGTGAGTAAATTTCAGCAGATGCTCAAGGATAAAAAGATTAAAAAAATCTATGGTGTGACAACAAGTTTTCATGATACAGATGGAGCGACACAATGGGATTTTCCTGTCGCATGGGCACCTAACGAATATTTTGCTTTTAAAGCCCTGGCTAATAGAAAAATCAGTAATACAGATATTGCTAGTGGTTGGAAAGATTCTATTGATATGTATTTCACCCAATATGGGATAATAATAGAAAAATATCTAGCTTATAATCCCCTGGGAGTGGTCAAAGTATCTACTGGTTACGCTGAAAATAATGCCGGTTTCGGCTGGACCAACGGAATGTATATGTTTTTTGTAAACCATCCAAAAACTGCTGAACCATCAGGGCTTTTAGAAAAAATTTTCTAAAGCTATAATAAAGAAAAAAATGAATAAAACTACTCAAACAAGAATAGAAAAGTCGGTAGATCTAATTTTACCGAGAATAAAAGAAATCCGGCATCATATTCATCAAAACCCTGAAATAGGATTGAAAGAGTTTCACACTGCAGAGTATATACGTGAAAACTTAAAAAACCTTGAACTCGAAATTCTACCGCCTTTTCTTGACACAGATGTTGTAGCTTTATTAAATAAGGATAGAACAGAAAAAAATATTACTTTAAGAGCTGATATTGATGCCCTTCCCCTCGATGAAAAAAACAATATCAGCTACAAGTCAAAAAAAGAAGGTTTCATGCACGCCTGCGGTCATGATGGGCACACGGCAATGCTGCTCGGAGCCGCAATGATACTGAAGGAGCTGAAGGATGAATTAAACGGCTCGGTCAGGTTCGTCTTTCAACCTGGAGAAGAAGTTGTTGCCGGAGGGAAGAAGCTCGTTGATAAAGGTGCTTTAGAAAATCCAAAACCTGGCTTTTCATTTGCTCTGCACGGCTGGCACGGAATACCGGAAGGGGCTTTCTCATCTAAACCAGGTGCGTTCACATCCGCTGCTGACTGCTTCAAAATTACAGTAATAGGCAAAGGAGGACATGGCGCCTACCCTGAAAAAACTATTGATCCAATATTAACAATAGCTAAAGTTATTGACGGACTTAATCACATTGTCTCCCGTAAATTGTCAGCTTTAGATTCTGCTGTGATATCAATAGGTCAGATTCACAGTGGAAAAAATTCAAATATTATCCCCGACACAGCCATGCTGGAAGGGACTGTTAGATATTTCGATCCTAAAATGGGAGAGATTATTCCAAATTTAATGAAACAGACTATCAAAGGCATATGTGACAGTATGAATGCAGGTTTTGAACTTATTTATGAAAAACCATACATACCTATATTAAATGATAATAAAGCATTTAACCTCGGTAAAAAAAATATCCTGGAATTTTTTGGAGCTAATAAATGGTTTAATATGAACAAGACTGAAATGGTAGCGGAAGACTTTGCTTATTATCTCAAAAATTCGCCGGGTGCAATGTTTAAACTCGGCCTGGGTAAAGATCATCCTACATTGCACAATACTCATTTTGATTTTAATGATAATGTGTTAAAAAACGGTATTTTATTCTTTGTAGCTGTCACACTGGATTACTTGAATTAATATTTCTCTATTTTTTTATTGACAGGAAATTTTACTTAACTTTTTATTTTAAATAGATCATAATATACTGTCTGTCGGCCATATCTGTCCTCTAAGTCCGATAATGAATTTGAATATTTTTTTTTCAGCGGTATTTTTCTTAATTATTCTTATTGAAAACTAATTCCTACATTATTTAAATATATTAGAAAAGAAAGATTTATGGATAATTCAAACTTTGAACGCTCATTGTCAAAAAGTCTCAACTCATTGAATATTGAATTTAAACCCGGCACTAGAGTATCCGGAACAATTATTGAAATCGACCGAAAATCTGTATTTGTTGATATCAAATCAAAAAGTGAAGGAATAATCAACAGAGAAGAACTGGTTGACAAAGAAGGAAATATCACTGTAGAAATCGGCGATACTATTGAAGCGTACTTTGTTTCTGATAGAAACGGAGAAATTACTCTAACAATAAAAATGACCGGTACTTTTATCAGTAAGCACCTCGAAGAAGCATATCATAGCGGCATCCCTGTTGAAGGAAAAGTTACTGAAGAAAGAAAAGGTGGTTATAGTGTTAAAATCGCAGGGAAGGATGCATTCTGCCCTTACTCTCAAATCGATATCTACCGCAAAGACCCTGAAACTTTTATTGACAACACATTTTCTTTCATAGTCACTGAAATGAGCAGATCTAATTTTGTTGTTTCAAGACGCAAGCTACTTGAACAGGACAGAAAAAGAAGAATCCAATTTCTTAAAGAAAACATGGAAGTTGGAAATGTTGTTCCAGCAACAATAGTTAATATTAAAGATTTTGGTGTTTTTGTAGATTTGGACGGTTGTGACGGATTTATTCCAATATCAGAACTTGCCTGGGGAAGAGTTGAAAATCCTGAAGAAATTGTAAAAACCGGTGATAGAGTTGACGTCCAGGTAAAAGCCCTTGATTGGGAAAATAATAAAATAAGACTCAGTTTCCGCGCTGTACACACCCCATGGGAAACAATTGCAGATAAATACCCTGCAGGAACTGTTGTAAATGCTAGAATTACAAGACTCGCTCCATTTGGCGCTTTTGCTGAAGTTGAAAAAGGCATTGAAGGCCTTATCCATATTTCTAAGTTGAATCCCGGCAAGCGAATAAACCATCCCAAAGAAGCTGTGACTGAGGGAGAAATTGTGAGTGTAGTAGTAGAGAAGGTAGACCTGGAAACACAAAGAATAGCTCTTGCAATAAATTTTTCAGCTAAAACAACTTCAGATGAAGAAATTGATGGAGCTCCCATCACTACTGTTATTGAAGGAATATCTATTAAAGGAACTGTAGAGGGTTTAAAGAATTTTGGAATCTTTGTCAGACTAACTCCTACACAGAACGGCCTGCTCCATGTAAGTGAAATTAAAGATGCTAAGGAACTGGATATTACACTGAAAGTAATGAGCAAAAGATATCCTATCGGATCAGAAATAGATGTTACTGTTAAGCAGATCAAAGACGGAAAAATATCACTGGCGCTTACCGGTAAAATGTCAAACTCTGAAGATAAAGCCTGGAAAGACTTTAACAAAGCAAAGAAAACTAAAAGCTTTGGCACAAGTCTGGCAGATGCATTTGACGGCTTGGAACTTTAACACCAAAAATACATTACCTGTGTTAAAAATTGGTTTAGTCTTCGCTCTGCGAGCTCGCCTCGAAAAGTGCGGCTATTTATCCCGGTGTAGTAAAGCAAAAACGGAAGCTGCTCCGGGATTTCTATAGTCTTTTTACTATAAGCAACTTATTAATGTCTTTATTTTTAAACTATAAGCAATAATTATAAACATAAGATGTAAATATTAATAAAATAAGTAATGAGGAGGAAAAGCATTTTGATAAAAACTTTATTCCGCACAAAATCTATTTCAAGGATTAAGGCTGAAGCTGAAGCTAAAGGCGGCCTTAAAAGAGCTCTAGGCCCTGTTTCTTTAATATTTATCGGAATAGGTGCTACACTCGGCACCGGAGTGTTTGTATTATCAGGTATTGAGGCCGCTGAACTGGCCGGTCCTTCAATTATAATATCATTCGCGCTTGCCGGATTTGCCGCGGGCTGCGCCGCTCTTGCATATGCGGAACTGGCTTCCATGGTTCCAATATCTGGAAGCGCATACACATATTCATACGCTACCATCGGCGAATTTCTTGCCTGGATGGTTGGCTGGAACCTTATTCTTGAATACGCCGTAAGCCTGGCTGCAGTGGCGGGCGGCTGGTCCGCATATGTCCAGGGACTTCTTGGTAATGTACTTAACAGGGACATAATACCTACTTTTCTTAGCGGCCCGCCGGCCATTTTTGGTGGAAAAACCGGCTCCGGTTTTGATTTATTGGCTGTTATTATAGTTTTTGCTATTGCATTACTTCTCTCACGGGGCGTTAAGCAAAGCGCTTACATGAACAACATAATGGTACTTGTTAATCTATCAGCCATACTGGTTTTTGTTCTGTTTGCAATCCCTAGTTTTAACATTGAAAACTGGCATCCTTTTTTTCATGTAAACTTAGGCTGGGAAGGTACTATTACTGCCGCCAGCATAGTTTTTTTCGCTTATCTGGGATTTGATGCCGTATCAACTACTTCAGAGGAAAGTAAAAACCCCCAAAGAGATTTACCTATCGGCATCATTGTTTCTCTTATAGTCTGTGCAGGGCTTTATATACTGATATCGGGACTTCTGACGGGTGATTTGCCATATAAGCAACTTAACACGGCACAACCCGTAGCCTATGTGCTTCAGGTTCTCGGCTACAGGTTTGGTGCTGCTTTAGTTGCAGTCGGCGCCCTTTTCGGATTAACTTCCGTTATTCTGACTGTCATGTACGGGCAAACCCGTATCTTTTATGTTATGTCGAGAGATGGATTAATACCGGCTGGGCTGTGCAAAGTAAATAAAAAGAGTCAGGCTCCGGTTATAGTAATATGGATTACAGCTGTTATAATAGCACTTATTGCTGCGCTTATGCCTGTTGCAGAAATTGCGGAAATGTCCAATATAGGAACATATTTTGCATTTACAACAACTGCTTTAGGAGTATTGATTCTAAGAAAAAAACAACCGAATCTAAAGAGAGGCTTCAAATGCCCGTTTGTCTGGATCATAGCTCCAATCGGAATCTTTATGTGCTGCTATTTTGCAACCAGGCTGGGAAATATTACCTGGGAAAGGTTTACAGTATGGTCTATCATAGGAATCATAATATACTTCGCTTATGGAAAACGCAACAGTGTAATGAATACTTATAAAGAGGATGAAAGTCAATAACCACAAGTCAAGCTAGTGGATTGATAGTAAATCACTTAAAGGAGGTTTATGAATCATGACTACACCACTTGAAAGAACTCTAGACTTCATAAAAGGAAATAAGGTCGACAAAATACCGTTTCACCCTATTAGTATGCGTTTTGCCGCTAAATACAGTGATTTTTGCCTGGCTTTTAGGAAAAAGTGTTATGCAATGTATTATTTCAGCCGGATGTGAAGTGACACTAGGGACTAGTTTAGAAAAATTCAATTTTTTCCGTAGTGCCGTTGAAAAAGTTTCATGCTAAAATACTCAGTAACAAGCTAGGAAAAAACTTAAAATGAAATATCAGGAAAAATCCTGGCGTAACGACGGTTATGAAAAAGTCACCGGAAATGCAAAGTTCACAGATGACCTAAGTATACATGGTATTTTACATGCAGTACCTGTTTATACTGACTTTGTCCATGCAAAAATTAAAAGCATTAATATAGAAAGTGCCCAGACCGCAGCAGGTGTTGTTGGTGTAATTACAGCAAAAGATATTAAAGGTTCAAATAGAGTTGGACAAATCTTTAAAGACTACCGGATTCTGGCTGATGATAAAATAAGGTATAATGGAGATGTAATTGCAGTAGTCGTTGCTGAAAACAGAGATGAAGCAATTGAAGCAGCAAAACTTGTAACGATTGAAGCAGAAGTACTGCCTTTAATTCTTAATCCTACTACTGCAATGGAATCTGATTCACCACTGGTCCATGAGGAACATGGTACAAACATTATAAACCATCATAAAATCCGTCATGGCAATATCGATGAGGGTTTTAATGAATCCGATATAGTCATTGAAAAAGAATTTTCGACACAATTTGCAGAACACGCTTACCTTGAATCGGAATCTGCTATCTGCCTACCGCATTATGACGGTGAAATGTTTATTTTTGCAAGCACACAGCACCCTTTCAGCACTCGTAGGTTTGCGGCAGCAGCACTTGGTGTCAAACTTACAGATGTTGAAGTTAAATCACTTCCTATAGGCGGTGGTTTCGGTGGCAAAGATGATACAATATCAATCATAACAGCCCGTACAGCTGTAGCAGCTCAAATACTCAAACGTCCAGTAAAAATGACCTATGACAGAGAATGGTCTATGCGCGAGAGTTATAAACGCCATCCATATCGCGTAAGCTACAAGCTTGGACTTACCAGCAAAGGCATAATGAAGGCAATGAAAGTTCGTATAATTGCTGATGGCGGCGCATATTGTTCTGTCAGTCCATGGGTAACCTGGCGTTCAACAGTTCAATGCAGCGGCCCATATGTTATTGATAATGTCTGGTGCGATGCGTATGCTGTATATACAAACAATGTTTACACAGGAGCTTTTAGAGGGTTTGGTTCGCCTCAAATAAACTTTTGTATAGAACAGTTAGTAGAAATAGCCGCCGAAAAAATTGGTATTTCTCCAATAGCAATACGCCAGCTTAATATGGTGCATCAGGGTTGTACTACAACTGCCGGTCAAAAACTTGATTCACATGTAGTAAGCATGCAGCAGGTGTTTGATACTATTCGAAAGGAAGCCGACTTTGATAAAAAAGTAAATCAATGTACTTTCGGCAAAGGTGATGACAATGAACTTTATGGTATTGGCCTTGCAATGAGCTATAGAGGTATGAGTCTGGGAGCTGAAGGCACAGATTTTCATTCAGCTATTATTAATATACAGTTCGATGGAAGTATTTATCTTCATACCGGTATACATGAAAATGGACAAGGTGCCGAATCTGTTATGATCCTTATACTGGCTCGGGAACTTGGTATCAATAAAGAGCGAATTCATTATCATCAACCTTCAACTGTAAATATTCCAGATGGAGGAACTACTGTTTCTTCCCGAGGTACCCTTATGGGCGGCGGAGCTGTTGTAATTGCAGCACAAAAACTGAAAAAGAAAATTGCCCGGGTCATAGCGGCGAAATTTGAATGTCATCCGGATAATATATGTTTTGATAATGAGAAAATCTTTGACTCCGGCAACAAAACTTCAATTTTAAATTTTGATGAAACAATTCAGATTGTTTTTAATTCTCAGGTACATCCATATTCATTTGGCACTTTTAAAGCTCCGAAAGTAACCTGGGATGATGAGAAAGGACAGGGAGAACCATACTTCACATGGGTCTATGGGTGTCAGGTTATAGAACTTACAGTAAATAAAAAAACCGGAAAAGTTAAACTTATCAAAGCTTATGCAGCCCACGATGTTGGAAAAGCGATTAATCCATCAATGCTTCTTGGTCAGTTTTATGGCGGAATTGCTATGGGCATTGGTTACACACTGCATGAAGATCTGCAAATAAAAGACGGCTATATACATGCACTGAATTTTAATCGTTATAGAGTTCCAAGAGCTTCAGATATTCCGGAGATGAAAGCTGTCATTATCGAAAATCCAGACCCGCTTTCTCCATCAAAGGCTAAAGGAATCGGAGAGCCAACCCTGGAGTTAATGGCACCGGCTATAGCAAATGCAATTTATAATGCAACAGGGCAAAGATATTACAAACTTCCTATCAAAGTGGAGAAGAAATGATGAAAACTACTATTAACGGTAAAATATATAACCTTTCAGAAAACCTGCTGGATAAAAGTTTAATTTCATTTCTTAGAGAAGATCTTTGTCTAACAGGGGTAAAAAATGGGTGTAATATCGGTGTCTGCGGAGCGTGTTCAATTCTGGTTGATGACAAAATAGTTATAGCATGTAAACGCAAAGTAAACGAAATAGTAGATAAAAAGGTTCTGACAATTGAAGGAATGGCAAAACAGGATGGTACTCTTCATCCTATCCAACAGGCATTTCTGGATTATGGAGCAGTTCAGTGTGGATTTTGTACTCCTGGATTGATTTTAACAGCACATGCTTTTCTGAGTACACATAAAGATCCAACACGTTCTGAAATTCGTAAAGCTATCTCACCAAATATCTGCACGTGCACTGGATATCAGC